>CAZCKZ010000039.1:0-11940 GCA_964499395.1 uncultured Gallionella sp.
TGCTGATGATGCTGACGCGGCGCAAGGCGATCCCGCAGGTGGTCGGTTTCCTGGCGATGGAAAACGGATTGTTCTTCGCCGCGACCAGCGCCACGCACGGCATGCCGCTGGTGGTGGAGCTGGGCATCGCGCTGGACGTGCTGGTGGCGACCTTCATATTCGGCATCTTCTTCTTCCAGATTCGCGAGACCTTCGACAGTCTCGACATCTCGCACATGGAGAAACTCAAAGATGATTGATCTGCAGCTCATGGCGCTGTTGTTGACGCCGCTGTTGGGCGGTCTGCTGCTGGCGGTATTTGGTTCGCGCAGCTGGGCGGCAGAGCTGAATTCAGTGATGAGTTTCGGCACCTTTGTTGCGGCCGTGGTGTTGACCATACGCGTGATCGACTCGGGACCGCAGGTCGCGTTCAGCGAGGAATTCTTCATCGACCAGTTCAACGTGTTCCTGGTCGCGCTGACCGCGTTCGTCGCGTTCACCACCTCGCTGTTCTCGCGCCCCTATATGCGCATCGAGCAGCATCACGGCAAGCTCACCACGCCGATGCTGCATCTGTACTTCAGCATGTACCAGATGTTCACGCTGGCCATGCTGGTGGCGTTGACCTCCAACAACATGGGCATCATCTGGGTGGCGATGGAAGCGGCCACGCTGACAACCGTGCTGCTGGTCAGCCTGTACCGCACGCCGGCCAGCATCGAGGCGGCGTGGAAGTATTTCATCCTGTGCGGTGTGGGCATCGCGCTCGCGCTGTTCGGCACCATCCTGTTGTATTTTGCTGCCGAGCGCGTGCTCGGCGAGGGCGGCACGGCGCTGCTGTGGACGCATTTGAACGAGGTCAAGGCCGGGCTTGAACCCACGGTGCTCAAACTTGCCTTCGTGTTCCTGCTGGTCGGCTATGGCACCAAGATCGGCCTGGTGCCGTTGCACAGCTGGCTGCCGGACGCCCATGCGGAAGGCCCCACGCCGGTATCGGCGGTGCTGTCCGGCCTGCTGCTGAATGTCGCGTTGTGTGCGGTGATGCGCAGCAAGGTATTGGTGGACGGTGCCTTGGGCGCTGACTCCGCTGGGGGATCGCATTTCGCGGGCAACCTGATGATGGGGTTCGGCCTGTTGTCGGTGGTGGTCGCCGCATTGTTCCTGTCGCGGCAAAAGGACATCAAGCGCATGTTCGCTTATTCTTCCATCGAACACATGGGGCTGATCACATTTGCCTTCGGTATGGGCGGACCGGTGGCCACGTTCGCGGCAATGTTGCACATGACCGTGCATTCGCTGACCAAGTCGGCGATCTTCTTCGCGGTCGGCCATGCGGTGCAAAAAACCGGCACGCAGCAGATGGAAAACATCCGCGGCATGATGCAAATCAGTCCCACCGTGGGCTGGGGGCTGATGCTGGGCACGCTGGCGATATTGGGTATGCCGCCGTTCGGCGTGTTCGCCAGCGAATTCCTGATCATCACCACGGCCATGCACGACCATCCGTGGGCGACGCCGATACTGTTGATCGCGCTGGGCATCGCGTTCGCGTCTGTGTTCGGCAAGGTGCAGCCTATCGTGTTCGGCGAAACCACGGCGCGCCGCCTGCCGCACCAGCCGGCGCTGATCCCGGTGTTTGCGCACTTGTTGCTGGTGCTGATGCTCGGATTGTATATGCCACCCTATCTGGCCGGCTGGTATCGCCAGGCGGCGGCCCTGCTGGGAGGATAACAGGATGCCAATAACCCATCCCAATCTTCACCTGACCAGACTTCCCGGCGCGATTCCGGCGTGGTCGGGCGAGATCGCGCCCGGCGATCTTCAGTCGATTTGCCAGAACGTGCAGGACGACGGCGGCAGGCTGGTCGCATTGTGGGGGAGCGATGACCGCGCGCAAGGTGCCGGGTACGCTTTGCATGTCGCGCTGGTGAACGAGAAGGGATTGATCTGTTTGAGTGTGCCCCTGCCCGCCGAGTTGCCCAACTATCCCGACATCAGCCGGATATTCCCGGCGGCCAACCGCATGCAACGCGCGGCCTACGACCTGCTTGGCATTTACGCGCAAGAAGGCCATGACCATCGCAAATGGTTGCGCCACGGCGCGTGGCATGGCGGCAGTTTTCCGCTGCGCAAGGATTTTGATGCGACACAAAGCCGCAGCGATGAAGCGGACGCTTACCCCTTTGTGCAAGTGGAAGGCCGGGGTGCGCACGAGATACCGGTCGGGCCGGTACATGCGGGCATCATCGAGCCGGGACACTTCCGTTTTTCGGTGGTCGGGGAAACTACGCTGCGACTTGAGGAACGTATGGGCTATGTCCACAAAGGCATCGAAAAACGATTCGAGAGTTTGACCGTGCAGCAGGCCGCCAAACTTGCCGGACGGGTGAGCGGCGACAGCACGGTCGCTTATGCCTGGGCCTATGCGATGGCAGCGGAAAGCATTGCCGCAGTCACGCCGCCGGACCGCGCGCTGTGGCTGCGCGCGCTGTTTCTGGAGCGCGAACGCATCGCCAATCACCTGGGCGATCTCGGCTATCTGGGCAACGATGTCGCGTTGTCGTTCGGCTTTGCGCAGTTCTGGATTTTGAAGGAGCAGGTATTGCGCAACAATGCCGCGCTGTTCGGGCACCGCTACCTGATGGACAGGATCATTCCGGGCGGCGTAGCTGCGGATCTGCCGGAACCGGGCAAACAGACGCTGCTCGATGAATGCGCCATGCTGGAGCGCGAGGTGCGTGTTTTGCGCAGCATTTACGAAGAGCATGCCGGCGTGCAGGATCGCTTCATCGGGACCGGACGCGTCGAGCCAAAACTCGCCGCACAGCTTGGCTTATGCGGTTTGGCCGGGCGCGCCAGTTCACTGGCCTGGGACACGCGCGTGCAGTTTCCCTGTGTTCCGTATGACAAACTGGATGTGCGCATGGCGACCTATCGCAACGGCGATGTCGCGGCGCGCGTGATCGTGCGCTTTGACGAGCTGTTCGAATCGTTGCGCCTGCAAAGAGCGATACTCGCCAACCTGATACACGACAACACATTGGCTGTGCCGCTCGAAACACTTCCGGCGCTCGGTTTCGGGGTGGGCATGGTGGAAGGATGGCGCGGCGAGGTATTGGTGGCGATACACACCGGTGCACAGGGTGATCTCACACGCGTGCATCCGCACGACCCATCCTGGCAAAACTGGCCGGTGCTGGAACACGCCGTCATGGGCAATATCGTGCCGGATTTCCCGCTGATCAACAAATCGTTCAATCTCAGTTACTCGGGGTACGACCTCTAATGTTCCAGATCATCAAACAGATCATCAAGACCGGTATCAAGACAGAGGCCGCACCCTTGCCGGATGAGGCGATGCGTGTCGATACGCAGCGGCTGCACGAGGATATTCTGCGCGTGTTCGGCAGCGCGCTGAACATACGCCATGTCGATGCCGGCTCATGCAACGGCTGCGAACTGGAGATCCATGCGGTCAACAATGCCTATTACAACATCGAAGGTCTGGGCATCAAATTCGTCGCCAGTCCGCGCCATGCGGACATGCTGCTGGTCACCGGTCCGGTGTCGCGCCACATGGCGACCGCGCTCAAGCGCACCTATGACGCCACGCCGGAGCCCAAGCTGGTGGTGGCGATCGGCGAGTGTGCGTGCAACGGGGGCATCTTTTGTTCCGGAGGCGGTGGCGAAAGCTATGCGAGCTGCGGCAAGGTTGCCAACGTGATCCCGGTGGATGTGGCGGTGGACGGCTGCCCGCCCACCCCGACGGCGATACTGCAGGGAATACTTACCGCAATCAGCGCGAAGAAATGATGCCGATCGGCTAGGTATTCTTTTGCTGTTCCAGCTGGTGTGTGCAATCCAGCGCGGCGAGTTTGTAGCATTCCGCGAGCGTCGGATAGTTGAAGACATTGCTGACCAGGTCGCGCACCGTGCCGTTCAGGTTCATCACCAGTTGCCCGATGTGGACCAGTTCGCTGGCCTGTTCGCCGACGATATGCACGCCCAGCAGTTTTTCATTGCGCGCGTCCACGACCAGCTTGAGCATCCCCTGTGCGTCGCCGATGATCTGCCCGCGCGCGCTGTCCTTGAAATAGGCTCGCCCGACCACATAAGGGATGTTTTCCTGCTGCACTTCTTTTTCGGTCTTGCCGACGTAGGATATTTCCGGAATGGTATAGACCGCCATTGGCAGGTTTTCCGCCGTGACATGCCGTTCCCCTTCGAACGCGTACAGCACCGCGGCGCGCCCCTGCTCCATCCCGGTGGAGGCGAGCGCGGGCCGGCCGATCAGGTCGCCCACCGCGAAGATATGCGGCACGCTGGTCTGGAAATGCTGGTTGACCGCGATCCAGCCGTCTTCGGCGGCGATGCCGGCTTGTTCCACATGCAACTTCTCGCTGTTCGGCTGCCTGCCCTGCGCATAGAGCACCGCGTCGGCCTGCACCTGTTTGCCGCTTTCCAGCACGGTGAGCGTGCCGTTTCCATCGCGGCGGATTTCGGCGACGCGTTCCTGCATGTGGAATGTCACGCCCATGCCGAGAAAACTGTCGGCAAGCACGCCCACCACATCTTCGCTCAGATAGGTCAGCAATTGCGCGTGGCTGTCCACCACGCTGACCTTTACACCCAGCGCCGCGAAGATCGACACGAATTCGCACGCGATCACGCCGCCGCCGACAACCGTCAGGCTGTCGGGCAGGTGGCGCAGGTTCAGGATGGAAGTCGAATCCAGCACGGTCTTTTTGTCGAACGGGACATCGGCCGGACGGCGCGGCCGCGAACCGGTGGCCAGCACGATGGCCTCGGCGGAGATTTTGCGCAGTTTGCCGGCTGCGTCGGTGACCTGGATGGTATGCGCATCGAGGAACGCTGCCTCGCCGGGGATCAGCGCCACACCGGAACGCAGCAGCCGTTGCAGGATGACGGATTCCTGCTGGGCGATCACCACTTCCTTGCGCCGCACCGCATCGGCCAGCAAGCCATGACGGTTCACGCCGCCGGGCGAAAGCGCCTGGCGCATCCCGCCGGCGCTGGAGCGCGACAGCAGGTAAGCGACTTCGCGCATCGCCTTGCTGGGTATCGTGCCGGTCTGCAGCCCCGCGCCGCCGATCTTGGGTTTGCGCTCGATGATCGCGGCACGTTTGCCCATGCGCGACGCCTGCCAGGCTGCGTGCTGCCCGGCGGGGCCGGAACCGATGATCAGTACGTCGTAATCCATTTTTTGGGCGAATCGCGGCGTCGCGTGTTCGCTCGTTCCTCGCCTATCCATTCGATATGTCTCGTCATTCGCTGTGCGGCTCCTTGCGCTTCATCCCAAAAAAGAATTTTAGTCGTTCCCTGGACGATTGGTGTTTATTTGATTCGCATTCCGGGATGGGCACCGTCATCCGGCGATAAAATGAACAATCCGGGCGCTTCACCTGAAGCCGCCAGCACCATGCCTTCCGACAACCCGAACTTCATCTTGCGCGGCGCGAGATTGGCGACCATCACGGTCATGCGCCCCTTGAGTTTTTCCGGATCGTAAACCGACTTGATGCCGGCAAACACGGTGCGCGGTTTTTCCTCGCCGATGTCCAGCGTCAGCTTCAGCAGTTTCTCCGCGCCTTCGACATGCTCGGCATTGACGATCTTCGCAACGCGCAGATCGATCTTGCTGAACTCTTCGATGCCTATGGTTTCGGCGATCGGCATGATGGTGTGCTGCTGATGCTCGGCATGGCGCTGCCGGGATTCCGCGGTCGGTTGCAGGCTTTCCTTGTTGGCATCAACCATTGCTTCGATAAGTTTTGGATCGAGGCGGGTCGCGAGGTGGGTATAGTTATTAATCCGATGCCCGAACAAATGGCGTTCTGTATCAGACCAGGATAGCGGCTCAACATTCAAGAAGGCTTCCACTTGCTCAGCTAACTTGGGCAATATAGGTTTCAGATAAATCGTGATCCGACGAAATAGATTCATGCTCACCGTACAAACTCCGTGAAGCTTTGTTTCCTGCCCTTCTTGTTTGGCGAGAAGCCAGGGAGCCTCACGGTTAACATACTCATTGGCAATATCGGCAAGGCGCATGATTTCGCGTATCGCCTTCCCAAAGTCACGATTTTCAAATGCCTCCGCAATTATTGAATCTGACCCAACGAAAGTCGTAAGGAGGCACGCATTTTGATCTAGTGAAAGTTGATCCCAAGTTGTCAACATTCCATCGAATCGCTTGCTGATAAAACCTGCTGTGCGGCTCGCAATATTCACGTACTTCCCGATCAAATCGCTGTTCACCTTCGCAACGAAATCTTCCAGGTTCAGGTCTATGTCTTCCATCGTGCCGTTCAGCTTGGCCGCATAGTAATAACGCAGGTATTCGGTGTTCTTTACATGGTCGACATAGCTCTTCGCGGTGATGAAGGTGCCGCGCGACTTGCTCATCTTCTCGCCGTTCACGGTCAGGAAGCCGTGTGCACATAGCCGGGTCGGCGTGCGGAAATCGGCGTGCTCCAGCATCGCCGGCCAGAACAGCGCGTGGAAGTACAGGATGTCCTTGCCGATGAAATGGTACAGCTCGGTATCCGAGCCTCGCTTCCAGTATTCGTCGAAGTCCATGCCCTGCGCATCGCACAGTTTTTTGAAACTGCCCATGTAGCCGACCGGCGCGTCCAGCCATACATAGAAATACTTGCCCGGCGCATCGGGTATCTCGAAGCCGAAATAGGGTGCGTCGCGCGAGATGTCCCAGTCGGTGAGCTTGTTCTCGCCTTCGGCGCCCAGCCATTCCTGCATCTTGTTGGCTGCTTCCAGTTGCAACGGCGGTTTTACAGTAAGCTGCCCTGTTGTCCATTTGCGCAGAAATTCCTGACAGCGTTTATCGGACAGCTTGAAGAAGTAATGGTCTGAATTGCGCAGCTCCGGTTTCGCGCCGGACACCGCGGAATAGGCATTGATCAGGTCGGTGGGCGCGTAGGCGGCTCCGCAGACCTCGCAGTTGTCACCGTACTGGTCCTTGGCATGGCACTTCGGGCATTCTCCCTTGATGAAGCGGTCCGGCAGGAACAGGTTCTTGACCGGGTCGTAGAATTGTTCGATGGAGCGCTTGGCGATCAGGCCGGCCTTGTCGAGTCTGCGGTAAATATCCTCTGCGTATTTTTTCGTTTCATTGCTGTTGGTGCTGCCGTAGTTGTCGAACTCGACCAGGAAACTGTCGAAATCCGCCTTGTGCTCGTGCCACACGCGGTCTATCAGTTGTTCGGGTGTGATACCTTCCTTCTCGGCGCGCAGCATGATGGGCGTGCCGTGGGTGTCGTCGGCGCACACGTAGTGGCAGGTGTTGCCCTGCATCTTCTGGAAGCGCACCCAGATGTCGGTCTGGATATATTCGACCAGATGGCCGAGGTGGATGCTGCCGTTGGCATAGGGCAGGGCGGAAGTGACGAGGATTTTGCGGGGATTCATGTTAAGAGCCGGAATGCGATCAAGGCGCGGATTTTAGCAAATCGCGCGCGACTGCGGCGAATTGGTTAAAATCGCGCCCTTGCGGAATACGGAACGGAACACTTTCAAGAGGAATAGCGATGAGCATCAAGTCAGACAAATGGATACGACGCATGGCGGAACAGAACGGGATGATCGAACCGTACGAGCCGAACCAGGTGAAGGAGATCGACGGCAAGCGCATCGTGTCCTATGGCACGTCAAGCTACGGCTACGATATCCGCTGTTCCAACGAATTCAAGCTGTTCACCAACATCAACAGCACCATCGTCGATCCGAAGAATTTCGACCCGAGTTCCTTCGTCGAGGTCAATGCCGATTACTGCATCATCCCGCCCAATTCGTTTGCGCTGGCGCGCACCGTGGAATATTTCCGCATCCCGCGCAGCGTGCTGACCATCTGCCTGGGTAAGTCCACCTATGCGCGCTGCGGCATCATCGTCAACGTCACGCCGTTCGAACCGGAGTGGGAAGGCTATGTGACGCTGGAGTTTTCCAACACTACGCCGTTGCCCGCCAAGATCTACGCCAATGAGGGTGTCGCGCAGGTGCTGTTCTTCGAGGGTGATGAAATCTGCGAGACGTCCTACAAGGACCGCGGCGGCAAGTATCAAGGGCAGGTTGGTGTAACCTTGCCGAAGATGTAACCTCCCAGTATCCGCAGCGTAGTTTTAGCGGCAACAATTTCCCCTTGCAGCGTCACGGAAATCTGCGACAATCCGCGCCAATTCGTTTTTCCCGCCCAGCCTGTTATTCCTAAAGGGAGTAAGCAATGAAATTCCGCTTTCCTATTATCATCATCGACGAAGACTTCCGTTCCGAGAATGCCAGCGGGCTGGGTATCCGCGCGCTGGCAGATGCCATCGAAAAAGAGGGGATGGAAATCCTCGGCGTCACCAGTTATGGCGATCTGACTTCGTTTGCGCAGCAACAGAGCCGCGCCTCGGCGTTTTTGCTGTCTATCGATGACGAGGAATTCGGCGGGGGCAGCAAGGAAGAAACCGAGGTTGCGCTGAAGACCCTGCGCGCCTTCGTTCAGGAGATACGCTTCAAGAACGCCGATATCCCGATCTACCTGTATGGCGAGACGCGCACTTCACGGCACATCCCGAACGACATCCTGCGCGAATTGCACGGCTTCATCCATATGCACGAGGACACGCCCGAATTCGTCGCGCGCCACATCATCCGCGAAGCAAAGTCCTATCTGGATTCGCTTGCGCCGCCGTTTTTCCGCGCGCTGCTGCACTACGCACAGGACGGTTCCTATTCCTGGCATTGCCCGGGACACTCCGGCGGCGTCGCGTTCCTGAAATCGCCGGTGGGGCAGATGTTCCATCAATTCTTTGGCGAAAATATGTTGCGTGCCGACGTGTGCAACGCGGTGGACGAACTCGGCCAGTTGCTCGACCATACCGGCCCGGTGGCGGCATCGGAGCGAAACGCGGCGCGCATCTTCAATTCCGATCACCTGTTCTTCGTCACCAACGGCACCTCGACCTCGAACAAAATCGTGTGGCACTCGACCGTCGCGCCGGACGACATCGTGGTCGTGGACCGCAACTGCCACAAGTCCATATTGCACGCGATCATGATGACCGGCGCGGTGCCGGTGTTTCTGAGACCGACGCGCAACCATTACGGCATCATCGGGCCGATCTCGAAATCCGAATTCGAACCGGCAAATATCCAGAAGAAGATCGACGCGAATCCTTTCATCAAGGACAAGACACGGAAGCCTCGCATCCTGACCATCACGCAGAGCACCTACGACGGTGTGGTGTACAACGTCGAGATGCTCAAGCAGATGCTGGACGGCAAGATCGACACGCTGCATTTCGACGAGGCATGGCTGCCGCATGCGGCATTCCACCCCTTTTACAAGGATATGCATGCCATCGGAAAGAGTCGTCCGCGCGCCAAGGATTCGATGATTTTCGCCACGCAGTCCACGCACAAATTATTGGCCGGCCTGTCGCAGGCATCGCAAATACTGGTGCGCGAACCGGAGAATCGCAAGCTTAACAATCATGTGTTCAACGAAGCCTATTTGATGCACACCTCGACCAGTCCGCAGTACGCGATCATCGCCTCGTGTGATGTGGCGGCAGCAATGATGGAGCCGCCGGGCGGAACGGCGCTGGTGGAGGAGAGCATTGCAGAGGCGATGGATTTTCGCCGCGCAATGCGCAAGGTGGACGAAGAATATGGCAATGACTGGTGGTTCAAGGTGTGGGGGCCGGAGAAGATCGCCGATGAAGGCATAGGCTCGCGTGAAGACTGGATGCTGAAGACTTCCGAAAAGTGGCATGGCTTCGGCAAGCTTGCAGCCGGATTCAACATGCTCGACCCGATCAAGGCCACCATCATCACGCCGGGGCTTAACCTCAACGGCAACTTCGACGATACCGGCATGCCCGCAGCGATGGTCACGAAGTATCTTGCCGAGCATGGTGTCATCGTTGAGAAGTGCGGGCTGTATTCGTTCTTCATCATGTTCACCATCGGCATTACCAAAGGCCGCTGGAATACCCTGCTCACTGCGTTGCAACAGTTCAAGGACGATTACGACAAGAATCAGCCGATGTGGCGCATTCTCCCAGAGTTCGCGGCCAAGTATCCGCAGTACGAGCGCGTCGGATTGCATGACCTGTGCCAGCAAATCCACGATGCCTACAAAAAACACAATGTCGCAAAAATGACGACCGAAATGTATCTTTCGGATATGCAGCCCGCAATGAAACCTTCCGATGCGTTCGCCAGGATGGCGCACGACGAGATCGAGCGTGTCGAGATCGACAATCTGGAAGGCCGCGTCACTGCGGTATTGCTGACGCCCTATCCTCCGGGCATCCCGCTGCTGATCCCGGGCGAACGTTTCAACAAGCTGATCGTCGAATACCTCAAGTTCGCTCGCGACTTCAACAAGAAATTCCCCGGCTTCGAAACCGACCTCCACGGTCTGGTATCGGACAAGGAAGACGGTGAACGCGTGTATCACGTGGACTGCGTGCGGCAGGATTGAGTCTCGAGCCTTGCTCGACCAGAAACTCCGAACGCTCCATTTATCGGGGTGGAGGGAGTTTTGAGGCAAGAGCCTTTTGGTCAAAACCGCCGGTGCCGTGGCGTGTTTGGATTTCGATCCCGATTTCCTGAAGGAGCGGAGTCGGCAATATTCCCCCCGCGCAGACAATGACCGCATCGTTGGGCAGATCGATTTTGGTGCCTTTCTGATCAAGCACAATATTGTTTGGCCTGATTTCCCTGACAGTCGATTCAAACAACACGGACAGGCGTCCGGAAGTCAGTGCCTCTTCGGTCAGCAGCCGGTTTTTCGGTTTTACGCGGCTGAATGCGTTGCTGCGGTAACTGAGCGTCACCGTGGTGCCGGGTTCTCTGGAAATCGACACTGCCGCTTCCAGGGCCGCATCTCCGCCGCCGACCACCAGCACACGCTTGCCCCGATATTGTTCCGGATCGACCAGGCGATATACCACCTTATTCTGCTCTTCACCCGGAACTTCGAGTTTGCGCGGCGTGCCGCGCCGGCCGATGGAAAGCAGCACGCTGCGGGTGGGGTAACGGGCGCGATTGGTGACCACGGTAAAAGTGTCGTCATGTTGCTCGATCTTTTCCATGCGCTCGCCGAAATTGATCTTGATGCCGGTCTTGGCGACCACGTCCTCCCAGAGCTCCATCAGGGATTCTTTGCTTATTTCCCTGGCGTTCACTTTGCCGAAGATGGGAAGTTTCATGGGCGCGGTCATGACGATCTTGCCGCGCGGATAATGCAGCGTGGTACCGCCAAAAGTATCTTCCTGTTCGATTGTCACGCAACGCAGGTCATGTTGTTTCGCGGCAAGTGTCGCGGCAATGCCTGCAGGACCGGCACCGATGACGACAACATCATGGGGTGTTTTGGCGCGCCCCCGTTTCCTGATTGCATCCATCGCCTGGCGTCCCTGTTCGGCTGCCTTTCTTATCAGGCCCATACCCCCGAGTTCACCGGCGATGAAAATGCCTGGAACATTGGTTTCGAAGTTGGGTTTGAGTTGGGGGATATCCACTCCTCTGGTAGCTGTGCCAAAAACAAGTTTGATTGCACCAACTGGACAAGAAGTGGCGCAGGCACCGTGACCGATGCAAAGTGCCGGGCTGACGAGTACGCCTTTACCGTC
The DNA here is from genome assembly GCA_964499395.1 of uncultured Gallionella sp. Taxonomy (GTDB): domain Bacteria; phylum Pseudomonadota; class Gammaproteobacteria; order Burkholderiales; family Gallionellaceae; genus Gallionella. Next base: position 11,643 of record CAZCKZ010000039.1, read on the forward strand.
GATGATGCCTATCGCCTGTTCGGGACAGGCTTGATAGCAGCCACCCGAACCGAGACACAGGTTGGGGTCGAACACGGGATGGAGCGTCGCGGGCTCGGTCAGTCCGGACTTTACCGCTTCATGCCAGGTTTCTTTGGCCGTTTTTTGGTGACGATAGCGTTTGAACAGGTATATGCCCAATGGCACCACCAGGGGCAACACATAAAGCAGATAGATGAAAAGTTGGTCGTTCATTTGGGCTATTTTGAAAATTTGGAGAAATGCAAAGAAACCAGGGATGCCTTGATGTACCGAATGC
>CAZCKZ010000040.1:0-11796 GCA_964499395.1 uncultured Gallionella sp.
GCCACCTTCACAATGCGATCCTGGGTCTGAATGATCTCTATCGGGTAACCCGCGATTTTCAGGCTGGTGCCCGTTTCCGGAATATCTTCGAGATGATCGAGAATCAGCCCGTTCAGTGTTTTTGCACCATCAAGCGGAAAATGCAAACCCAGCTTGCGATTCAATTCACGCAAACTGCTGCTGCCTTCCAGCACAATGCTGCCGTCTTCCTGGCGCATGAATTTCCCGGTTTGCGCGGGTGATTGTGTGGTGAATTCGCCGACGATCTCTTCAAGGATGTTTTCCAGTGTGACCAGTCCGAGCAGTTCGCCATATTCATCCACCACCATGCCGAGCCGCGCATGCCGCTCCTGAAACTGTTGCAGTTGCTTGAGCAACGGGGTATCGGACGGGATGAAATAAGGGTCATTCAGAATTTCGCGCAACCGGGTCAGATCCAGCGTTGTTTCCTGAAGCAGGGCCGGGACCCGCTTTATATGCAGGATGCCGATGATGTTGCTGTGCGTGTCGGCATAAACCGGCAGCAGCGTGTGGTGGCAGGTGATGATCTGCTGGCGCAATTCGCTTTCGTCGGCATTGATATCCAGCGCCTCGATCTGGTTGCGCGGAATCATCACGTCGTTCACCGTGATGCGCTCGAGGTCGACAAGGTTGAGCAGCATCTTCTGGTGTTTGCGCGGCATGAAATGCTCGGCATCCAGTACCAGTCCGCGCAATTCCTCGATCGTCATTTTCTGCTTGCTCTGATCGGTTTCTATCTTGATGCGCAACAGCCACAGTACGCCCTTGACCAGGCCGCCCGCTATCGAGACCACCGGCTGAAACAGCGTGATCAGCGGCGTGAGCAAATAACTGGCCGGAAGCGCGATGCGTTCCGGGTAGCTTGCCGCGATGATCTTGGGCATGATTTCGCTGAATACCAGCAGCACAAAGGTGAGCGTCAGCGTGCCCAGCAGCAGCGCCAGATCGTTTTGTCCGTACAGGCGAAAGATGATGATATTGGTCACCGCCGCCGCGACGACGTTGAGCAGGGTGTTGCCGAGCAGAATCGAGCCGAGCAATTTGTCCACCTTGCCGAGCAGGCGGCTGACCAGTTTTGCGCTGCGATTTCCCCTCCGTACCAGGCTGTTCAAGCGATAGCGGTTGATCGCCATCATGCTGGTTTCGGAGCCGGAAAAGAACGCGCTGCAAATCAGCAGCAGGAACAAGATAGCAAACAGTGTGACTAAAGAAAGGTCGTCCAAAGTGATGTTCTGGATATGGCGGTCATTTCGACGATGAGAATAGTGGGCGAGAGGTAAGCGGGTGTCAAGTGGCGCGACGGCTGCTCCAAACCATCAGCAGTACACCGGCAATTACCATTGGCAGGCTCAGCCATTGCCCCATGCTCATTCCCAGCGACAGAAGGCCGAGAAAATCGTCCGGCTCGCGGGTGAATTCGACAAGAAACCGCAGGCTGCCGTAGCCGACCAGGAACAGGCCCGATATGGCGCCGACAGGGCGCGGCTTGCGCGCGTACAGCCAGAGCAGAGCGAATAACACCACGCCTTCCAGAAAAAATTCGTAAAGCTCGGAGGGGTGGCGCGGCAGGTTGTCGACTTTGGGGAAGATCATTGCCCACGGCACGTCGGTGGGACGTCCCCATAGTTCGCCATTGATGAAATTGCCGAGGCGTCCGAACGCCAGGCCGGGCGGGACCAGCGGGGCAATGAAGTCGGTCAGTTCCAGCCAGCGCAAATGATGTTTGTGCGCGAACCATGCCATCGCCACCAGCACGCCGAGAAAACCGCCGTGAAATGACATGCCGCCTTGCCAGACTGCAAAAATTTCCAGCGGATGCGCAAAGTAATACCCCGCCTTGTAAAACAGCACATAACCCAGGCGTCCGCCCAGAATCACCCCGAGCACACCATAGAACAGCAGGTCATCGAGCAGTTTTGCGGTGAATTGCGGATTATTCAGCGTGGCAATGCGTTTGCGCCCCAGCCACAGGAAGGCGATGAACCCGGCGAGGTACATCAGGCCGTACCAGTGAACGGCAAGCGGACCGAGGTGGATGGCGACAGGATCGAACTGCGGACGAACGAGCATGAATGAATCGGGTAAAATCGAAAGGCAGATTATACGTGCATTCACTTAATTAAAGAGAGACATCATGCCGCAATATCGTTCCCGCACTTCCACGCATGGCCGCAACATGGCCGGCGCGCGCTCATTGTGGCGCGCCACCGGCATGACCGACGGCGACTTCGGCAAGCCCATCATCGCGATCGCCAATTCCTTCACCCAGTTCGTGCCGGGCCACGTCCACCTGAAAGACCTGGGCCAGATGGTGGCGCGCGAGATCGAGAAGGCGGGCGGCATTGCCAAGGAATTCGATACCATCGCGGTGGACGATGGCATTGCGATGGGACACGACGGCATGCTGTACTCGCTGCCCTCGCGCGATTTGATCGCCGATTCCGTCGAATACATGGTCAACGCGCATTGCGCCGACGCGCTGGTGTGCATCTCCAACTGCGACAAGATCACGCCCGGCATGCTGATGGCGGCGATGCGCCTGAATATTCCGGTGGTGTTCGTTTCCGGCGGTCCGATGGAAGCGGGCAAGGTCAGCTGGCAGGGCAAGGTGAAAGGTCTCGACCTGGTCGATGCGATGGTCGCCGCCGCCGACAGCAAATACAGCGACGAAGAAGTGGAAGCGATCGAGCGCTCCGCCTGCCCGACCTGCGGTTCCTGCTCCGGCATGTTCACCGCGAATTCGATGAACTGCCTGACCGAAGCACTGGGCCTCAGTTTGCCGGGCAACGGTTCGCTGGTGGCGACGCACGCCGAGCGCAAGCAACTGTTCCTGCGCGCGGGACGATTGGTCGTCGAATTGTGCAAGCGCTATTACGAACAGGACGACGCCGGCGTATTGCCGCGCAGCATCGCCACGTTCGATGCGTTCGAGAATGCGATGACACTGGATATCGCGATGGGCGGTTCGACCAACACCGTGCTGCACCTGCTTGCGATCGCGCGCGAGGCCGAAGTGGATTTCACGATGAAGGACATGGACCGGCTGTCGCGGCATGTGCCGACACTGTGCAAGGTTGCGCCGTCGTCGGAATATCACCTCGAAGACGTGCATCGCGCCGGCGGCATCGCCGCGATACTGGGCGAACTGGATCGCGCGGGCCTGTTGCACGGCGAAGTCGGCACGGTGCACAGCAGGACGCTGCGTGAAGGCCTGAAGCAATGGGATATGAGGCAGGCCAGCGACGAAACGGTAAAGGAATTTTTCCGCGCCGCGCCCGGCGGCATCAGCACCACGATCGCATTCTCGCAGGCTGTGCATTATCCCGAGCTGGATGCGGACCGCAGCAAGGGCTGCATCCGCGACAAGGCGCATGCCTATTCGCAGGACGGCGGGCTGGCGGTGCTGCATGGCAACATCGCGCTCGACGGCTGCATCGTCAAGACCGCGGGCGTGGACGAGAACATCATGAAATTCAGCGGGCGCGCTCGCGTGTTCGAGAGCCAGGACGCGGCAGTGGCAGGAATCCTCGACGACCAGATCGTTGCGGGCGATGTGGTGGTGATACGCTACGAGGGGCCGAAGGGCGGGCCGGGCATGCAGGAGATGCTCTACCCCACTTCGTACCTGAAATCGAAAGGTCTGGGCAAGGCCTGCGCGCTGCTTACCGATGGCCGTTTTTCCGGCGGCACCTCGGGGTTGAGCATCGGCCACGTCTCGCCGGAGGCTGCCAGCGGAGGTGCGATCGCGCTGGTACAGGATGGCGACAGTATCGAGATCGATATTCCGAACCGGACTATTAATCTGGCGATCACCGATGCCGATCTGGCCAAACGCCGCACGGCGATGGAAGCGAATGGAAAGCGGGCCTGGAAACCCGCGACTGAACGGCAGCGCAAGGTGTCGGTTGCCCTGCGTGCCTACGCCGCGATGGTGACTTCAGCCGACAAGGGAGCGGTGCGCGACGTGTCGCAGGTTGAAAAATGACGCTATAACCAGAGGGGAGCCAGCATGAACGCAGCACAACAATTGAATTCGCAATTCGGCATCAAGGGACAACTGAGTTTCCGCGATGACGCCAGCGGGCTGGTCGTCGCGGAGATCGACAATGACCAGGCAACCGCATCGTTGTGCCTGCAGGGCGCACACCTGATGACCTGGCAGCCGAAGAGCCAGGCACTGCCGGTCGTGTGGCTGTCGCGCGATGCAAAACTTGCGGCGGGGAAATCGATACGCGGCGGCGCACCGGTGTGCTGGCCGTGGTTCGGCGCGCATCCATCCGAGCCGGGTTTTCCCGGGCACGGCTTTGCACGCACGGTGCCATGGCGCATGGTCGAGTCCGGCAAGGAGCCGGACGGCGCGACGCGCCTGACGCTGCGACTGCAGCAAAGCGAAAAGACGCGCGCGCAGTGGCCGCATGACTGCACGCTGGACCTGACCGTGGTCGTCGGTGAAACGCTGCGCATGGAATTGGTCACCGAGAATACCGGTGCTGACGATTTCAGCATCGGCGAAGCATTGCATACCTATTTCCGGATTGGCGACATCGGCGCGGTGCGGGTGACCGGGTTGGAGAACTGCGATTACTGGGACAAGGTGGGCGGATCCGAACTGAAAAAGCAATCCGGCGATATCCATTTCTCGGGCGAGACCGATCGCGTGTATATCAACACCGCCGCCGAGTGTGTGATCGAAGACGACAGGCTCAAGCGCCGCATTCATGTTGCCAAGTCCGGCAGCCTCTCGACAGTGGTGTGGACACCCTGGACGGAAAAGGCCGGGAAGATGGGCGATATGGGACAGCCCGACGGCTGGCGCGAAATGGTTTGTGTTGAGTCGGTGAATGCGATGGAAAATGTGGTGAAGGTTGCGGCGGGAACACGGCACACGATGATCGTCGAATACCGTGCGGAGTCAATTTGACGGAACACACGGTTCTGGAATGCTGTCCGGGCCGGACTTTTGGATTCAGACGCGGAAAACCGCGCAACCCGGACGGTCAATTAATGCTTTTTAAATCAGTCGGGTGATGCGGATTTTACATTGATGTCAACGTATCCTGCGGCAACCGCGTTGTGAGCTTACAACCCGTAACAATTTGCCTGCCAAGTCGGGTGGCATAGCGGGTGGACGTGTCCTGGAATCAAAAGCGAAGGTGAAACCTTCACATCGTTTTTGACGCTTTCAAATAAAAAATATTATGGAGAGTATAGAGAACATGAAAACAATTATCGTAAGCATGATCGCGGCAGCAGGCTTGGTGATGGCGGGCAGCGTAATGGCAGAAGACATGCCGGCGCTGGCGAAGAAGAGCGGTTGCACCGCTTGCCACACTATCGAAAAGAAGCTGGTAGGCCCGGCATGGAGAGATGTTTCCAAGGCTTACAACAAGGTTGGCGCTACGGGTACTGCAGTTAATCCAAAAGCTTACCAGGTAACCCAAAAAGTCTCTGCGATCCTGAAAGAACACGGCAAAGCGACTCCTGAAGCATGGCTGGAAGAAAAAGTGGCTAAGGGCGGCACGGGAGACTGGTTCAAGCATACAGCCATGATCCCTAATGCGCCACGCGTCAAGGCAGCTGACATTAAGACGCTTGTCGACTTCATCCTGGGTCTGGAAAAGAAGTAATTCTGTCCTGTATTCTTCGGCCTTGCTCGCAAAGCATGGGCAGGACAGCAGCAATCCGAAAAGCCGGCGCAAGCCGGCTTTTCGCTGCCAGTAACGCAGTCCGGGCGCAGCAGTTGATGCCTATGCGAATGGCTATGCAAAGCACATCGAGTTGTTTAGAATCGACCAGCGGGTGCAAGCCTTCGCGGGTTTGAAATACTTTAATCATATTATTGTGGAGATGCGTATGAAAACTATTGTCGGAAGTATGGTTGCGGCGGCAGGTTTGATCATTGCCGGCAGTGTAATGGCAGAAGAAATGCCGGCACTTGCCCACAAGCTCAACTGCACCGCTTGTCACGCCATAGACAAAAAAGTGGTCGGTCCGGCCTGGAGAGATGTTGCCAAAAAATATACCGGCAGCGGGGTTACCAAGTACACCTACAAAGGCAAGGAATATCCTTTGATCGAAGGTTTGGTGATGAAGGTATCCCAGGGCGGTTCCGGTAACTGGGGCACCATGCCTATGCCGGCCAACGACCCGACCGGGACAAAAAAGGCGGAAATTACGGAACTGGTCAAGTTCGAGCAAAGTTTGGCCACCAAATAAGTTTGAAGCATCATGCAGCACAGGCCGGTGCAAGCCGGCTTTTTATCGCCCATTAATAATTATATTGCCCATTAAATTGACAGGCAGAGCGTCTGCTCCGCATAATCAGGTCTCATACACCAGAGGGGATAAACATGTCACGTCATAAGCATCGTTCGTTAATGTACGGCGCCGTTGTACCGGTGCTTCTTTCCATGGCACTGTACGGCTGCGAAAAATCGCCTACGACGAGCCAGGATACATCCGGAGACCTGGTCGTGCGTATCGGCGCGTCAGCTCCGTTGACCGGTCCGCAGGCGCACCTGGGCAAGGACAACGAGAACGGCACGCGCATGGCGATCGACGATGCGAATGCGAAGGGCATCATGATCGGCGGGCGCAAGGCGCATTTCGAACTGATCAGCGAAGACGACCAGGCCGATCCCAAGACCGCGACCATCGTCGCGCAGAAACTGGTCGACGACAAGGTCAACGGCGTCATCGGCCACCTGAATTCCGGCACCACCATCCCCGCGGCAAAAATCTACAGCGATAACGGCATTCCGCAGATATCGCCTTCCGCCACCGCGGTCGCCTATACGGCGCAGGGTTTCAAGACCGCGTTCCGCGTGATGGCCAACGACGCGCAACAGGGACACGTGCTGGGCGAGTACGCGACGAAGAATCTGGGCGCGAAGCGGATCGCGGTAATCGATGACCGCACCGCATACGGCCAGGGTCTGGCGGACCAGTTCATCAAGTCTGCGGAAGCCAATGGCGCGAAGATCGTTGCACATGAATATACCACCGACAAGGCAATGGACTTTACCGCGGTGCTGACCGCGGTTAAGGGCAAGAAACCCGACCTGCTGTTCTATGGCGGGATGGATGCTCAGGGCGGGCCGATGGTGAAACAGCTCAAGGCACTTGCGCTGAAGACGAAGTTCATGACGGGTGATGGCGGTTATACCCCGGAATTTATCAGGCTGGCCGGCGACGCAGCCGAGGGGTCGTATGCCTCATTGCCCGGCGTGCCGCTGGACAAGATGCCGGGCGGCAAGGCATTCGCCGAACGCTTCACTGCGAAATACGGTCCGATACAGCTGTATGCTCCTTACTGCTACGACGCGGTGAATGTGATGATCGCGGCGATGCAGAAAGCAGGTTCGGCGGATCCCGCGAAATACCTGCCCGCCCTTGCCGACATCACTTACGACGGCGTCACGGCGAAGATCCAGTTCGATGCAAAGGGTGACCTGAAGGGTGGCGCCGTCACCATCTACCAGGTGCAGCATGGCAAGTGGCAACCGCTCGAGACGCTCGGTATAGCCAAGGCGGCTAACTGATGCGGCAACGGTAAAACACAAAACGACACGGAACACGTGTCGTTTTTGTTTGTGCGTTCATGGATATCTTCCTGCAACAAATCATTAACGGTCTCGTGCAAGGCAGCGTGTATGCGCTGGTCGCGCTGGGCTACACCATGGTGTATGGCATACTCGGCCTGATCAATTTCGCGCATGGCGAAGTGGTGATGATAGGCGCGATGCTGGCGCTTTCCTCGCTGACCGCGCTGCTCGGGTGGGGTGTGACGCCGCTGTTGGCCTTGCCGCTCAGCATCGCGCTGGCGATGCTGGGTTGCATGGTGCTCGGTTACGGCATTGAGCGCATCGCCTACCGCCCGTTGCGTCATGCGCCACGCCTCGCGCCCCTGATCACCGCGATCGGTATGTCCATCGTATTGCAGAATCTGGCGATGATGATCTGGGGACGCGAGTACCACGCTTTCCCGCAACTGATCGCCAATACGCCGCATAACTTCGGCGGTGCGATCATCAACGATATCCAGATCATCATATTCATACTGGCGTTGGCGATCATGACGGGGCTGATGGTCGTTGTGAACCGCACCCGTCTGGGACGCGCGATGCGCGCGGTGGCCGAGAACCAGCATGCTGCGCAGCTGATGGGCGTGGACATCAACCGCGTGATCTCGATCACTTTCATGCTCGGCTCGGGACTTGCCGCGATCGCCGGCGTCATGGTCAGCGCCAACTATGGCCTGGCGCATTACTACATGGGTTTCATACTCGGCCTGAAAGCCTTTACCGCTGCGGTGCTGGGCGGCATCGGCAATCTGCGCGGCGCGATGCTGGGCGGATTGCTGCTCGGGCTGATCGAGAGTCTGGGTGCGGGCTATATCGGCGATCTGACCGGCGGATTTTTTGGCAGCAACTATCAGGACGTGTTCGCCTTCTTCGTGCTGATCGCGGTGCTGGTATTCCGGCCATCCGGGTTGCTGGGTGAACGTTTGGCAGAGAGAGCGTGAGGTTCGATCGAAAATCCGGGCTGCTGATCGCAGCGATGGTGATCGCACTGCTGCTGTTGCCCTTCATCACCGACGCGTTGCTTGGACGCGGCTGGGTGCGCATCGTCGATTTCGCGATGCTCTACATCATGCTGGCGCTCGGACTGAACATTGTGGTCGGCTATGCGGGCCTGCTTGATCTTGGCTACATCGCATTCTTTGCGGTGGGCGCGTATTGCTATGCGCTGACCAATTCGCCGCATCTGGCGCAGGCATTTCCGATGGCGTTTCCCGATGGTGTGCATCTGCCGTTCTGGATCGTTCTGCCGATGGCGGCCCTGATCGCGGGTGGTTTCGGTGTGCTGCTCGGCGCGCCGACATTGCGCCTCCGCGGCGATTACCTTGCCATCGTGACGCTCGGCTTCGGCGAGATCATCCGCATCTTCCTGAACAATCTCAACGCACCCGTCAATCTGACCAACGGTCCGCAGGGCATCAGTTTCATTGATCCGATCAGCGTGATGGGTGTATCGCTGAACAAGACCCAGGATTTTTTCGGCATCGCGTTTCCTTCGGTGCATCTGTATTTCTATCTGTTCCTGGCATTCACCGCGCTGGTGATATTCGTTTCGCAGCGTCTGGAGAAATCGCGAATCGGCAGGGCGTGGATGGCGATACGCGAGGACGAAGTTGCCGCGTCGGCGATGGGCATCAACACGCGCAACCTCAAGCTGCTGGCTTTCGCGATGGGCGCGATGTTCGGCGGCGCGTCCGGCGCGCTGTTCTCGGGATTCCAGGGTTTCGTCAGCCCGGAAAGTTTCAGCCTGCTGGAATCCATCATGGTGCTGTGCATGGTAGTGCTGGGTGGGATGGGCAACATCACCGGCGTGGTCCTCGGCGGCGTATTGCTGGCGCTGTTGCCCGAGGTGTTGCGCAACATCGTCATGCCGCTGCAACAGGCCCTGTTCGGCAGGACGCTGATCGACCCGGAAAGCCTGCGCATGCTGCTGTTCGGCTCGGCGCTGATCGTGATGATGCTGTATCGCCCGGCCGGGTTGCTGCCGTCGCGCGTGCGCCGCCGCGAACTGGGCAGTGACGAGGCGGCTGCGGAAGAGAGCGTATACGATGCCACACACTGAAGACGCATTGCTGCAGGCCTCGCACATCGGCAAAAATTTTGGCGGATTGAGCGCGCTCAGCGACGTGTCGCTGCATATCCGGCGCGGCGAAATCTATGGGCTGATCGGCCCGAACGGCGCCGGCAAGACCACCCTGTTCAATGTCCTCACCGGGCTGTATCAGCCGAGCGCGGGCGGCTTCCGGTTCAACGGCCTGCACTACCAATCGGGCAAACCGCACCTGCTGGCGCAGGCCGGAATCGCGCGCACCTTCCAGAACATCAGGCTGTTCGCCAATCTGACCGCGCTGGAAAACGTGATGATAGGCCGCCACGTGCGCACCCGCGCGGGCGTGTTCGGCGCGCTGCTGCGCGATCGCGGCACGCGCAGGGAAGAGCATGCCATTACTCTGCGCGCGCGCGAACTGGTGCGTTATGTCGGCATCGAAAAGCCTGCGCAGACCCTCGCCAAGCATCTTTCCTACGGTGAACAGCGCCGCCTCGAGATCGCCCGCGCGCTGGCCACCGAACCGCTGCTGCTCGCACTCGACGAACCCGCCGCAGGCATGAACGCCAGCGAAACCGAGAATCTCAAAACACTGTTGAAGACCATACGCTCCAGTGGCGTTACCGTGCTGCTGATTGAGCACGATGTCAAACTGATCATGGGGTTGTGCGACCGCGTCGCGGTGCTGGATTACGGCAAAAAGATCGCCGAAGGCGTGCCGGAACAAATACGCAAGGATCCCGCCGTGATCGCCGCTTATCTCGGAGGCGGCGGTGACTGATTCATTGCTCGAAATCAGCGGCCTAAAAGTCGCTTACGGCGGTATCCACGCGATCAAGGGAATAGACCTGCATGTCGCATCAGGCGAACTGGTCGCGCTGATCGGAAGCAACGGTGCGGGCAAGACCACCACGCTGAAAACCCTGGCGGGGCTGTTGCATCCGGCCGACGGGAAGATCCACTACGACGGTCAGAGCCTGCACAACGTCGCGGCACACCGGCGTGCCGCGATGGGCATCGCGCTCGTGCCGGAGGGCCGCGGCGTGTTCGCGCGCATGACGATAGAGGAAAATCTGCTGATGGGCGCATACAGCCGCAGCGACAAAGACGAAATCAAAACAGACCTTGAACGCATGTACGGATTATTCCCGCGCCTCGACGAGCGCAAAGACCAGCTGGCCGGAACACTCTCGGGCGGCGAGCAGCAGATGGTCGCAATGGCGCGCGCGCTGATGAGCCGTCCGCGCCTGCTGATGCTGGACGAACCCAGCATGGGACTCGCCCCGCTGATGGTGCAGAAAATCTTCGATACCATCCGCGACATCGCCGCACTCGGCATGAGCATCCTGCTGGTCGAACAGAACGCCAGGCTCGCACTTGAAGTCGCCCAGCGCGGCTACGTGATGGAAAGCGGTGCAATCACGCTGTCCGGTGCGGCCGGTGAACTGCTCGGCAGCGACGCGGTGCAGCGCGCGTATTTGGGCGGCTGACCGGGACACTTTCTGGCTTTAGACGCATCCCGGCACCCAGCGCGGATAGCCACGTTCCCGACTGTTTCGGCACGATACCCGGAAATCTCCATTCATAAATCCGCAACACGCCCCTCATAAATTTGCAATACACCTCCTGTAATTTCACTCCCGACATCGGGTATGCGATTCAGGCATCCCGGTGTTGATTGGTAATGCATGGCCCGGACATCTTCCGGGGCTTGAGTGAAGCAGTATCAGACAAATTCAACCACGAACCATACAGCAACTTACTTAGGAGCTCATCAACATGAAAAAATCAATTGCAGCACTGGGTCTGCTGGGCATTGCGCTCGCGAGCCCGGTTTTCGCCAACGAGGGAAGCGTACCCGCTGGTATCCCTCACCTTGACCACGTCTTCGTGATCATGATGGAGAACCACGGCTACAGCCAGATCATGGGCAACCCCAACGCACCATATTTCAACAAACTGGCGCAATCGGCCAACCTGGCGACGAATTACTATGGCATCGCGCACCCCAGCCTGACCAACTACCTCGAAGTGGTGGGCGGCTCCAACTTCGGCGTGCGCACCGACTCCGCCTCCGACTGGCACGATACGTCGTGCACTCCCACCCTGGCGTCAGGCGTTACCAACGTGGACACTCTGCCGCCCGTC
>CAZCKZ010000041.1:0-11784 GCA_964499395.1 uncultured Gallionella sp.
CAGGGTGATATAGGGCAGCCACAGTATCGCGGCATGAATCAGCAGCGACAGTACGATGGCCAGTGCGATACGGCCGCCGGGTGTGCGAAAGGCTGCGATCACGGCACGAAATCGATTTTGGTCAGTACTTGGGAAATCTTGTTTCCATCCCGATCGGTGACGACCATCTTGTATGGAAAGTTGGAGTGCTGTGTGGCCAGCCAGATTTCAGTGCGCTTCAAGCCGGCTTCAGGCGCACTTTCGACATAAAACGCGTCGAACTTACCAAGCGGAATCGTCACGCTCTGGCCATGTGTGATCAGGTAATTATAGATGTCCAGCTTGTCTCCGTCGGTCATGTGGAAATTCAACCTGTCGGTATTTGCCAGGTCGAGGAACATGAACTGGTACATCGCGCTGAGACGGTCCTGGGTTCCGGCGGGGAGCGGCAGGGTGTGTTGGCCGCTGCGATTGGTCAGGGTAATACGCTGGCGCGCCCAATCAAATTCGGCGCGCGCGTTGTGTTCGGTACCCAGCTTGCGCGTGCTGGTAAAGGTAACTGGCTGTAGGCCGTGGGAAGTCAACATGCCCTCGCTGGTGACGCGAATCGTTTCGGGTTTGAACAATGCAACCAGGCCGACCGCGCGTGAGGTGCTTTCGATCTTGTAATGATTCTGCTTCAGGGTAAAAATATCATCCATAGTGGCGCCCCAGATGCCACCGTAATACAAGTCATAGTGCGCATGGATCATGGCCGGCGGGGCGGCATATGAGGGCGATCCTGCGATGAACAGCAGCAACCCTGCAAGCAATAGGAATCTTGAATTCATGTTATTCGAGGCTGGGACTGACCAGCGCAAAACCGGACTGCTTGCGATTCCGGAATATCACTTTTCCATGGTCGTCCAGAAAAATCCTGCCGTCGGACAGCCATTTGATGGCTTGCGGATAAATGCGATGTTCCTGATTCAATACCCGGGCAGCCAGTGTTTGCTCGGTGTCGTCACGCAACACCGGCACGGCGGCCTGAATGATGATCGGGCCGTGGTCGAGGTCCGGGGTAACGAAATGCACCGTGCAACCATGGATCTTTACCCCGTCGTGCAGTGCCCGGGCGTGGGTGTTGAGCCCGCTGTAGGCCGGCAATAACGAAGGGTGGATATTGACAAGTCTGCCGTGATATCGGGCCACAAAACCGGTGCTGAGGATGCGCATGAATCCGGCAAGCGCAACAATATCGGGTTCGAACGCATCAATCGCCTGCGCCAGCGCGGTATCAAAGCTGTCACGGTCCGCATAATTGCGGTGCTCGATGACGGCGACAGGTATGCCATGCGCTTTGGCGATGTCCAGCCCTTCCGCATCGGCACGGTTGCTGATCACCGCCGCGATGCTGCAGGGCAACTTCGCTTCCAGCAGGGCTTGCAAATTACTGCCTCGTCCGGAGATCAGAATGACCAGTTTTTTCATGGCGAATAATTTTTCTGGAAATCAGGTGACTTGTGTTCGTGCTTCATCACCCTGGCGCACTCGTATCGCGCCGATAACGGTTGCGGTTTCGCCGGCGGCTTGCAGATGGTTGAGCGCCGCATCCGCATCTTTCTGGTCCACGACCACTACCATGCCGATGCCGCAGTTGAAGGTGCGATACATTTCCTGCGGGGCGATATTGCCCATTTCCCGCAACCAGTCGAACAGCGCGGGTGTGTGCCAGGACTTGCCGTCCAGTTGGGCGACCACGTTTGCCGGCAACACGCGCGGCACGTTTTCCAGCAGGCCGCCGCCGGTGATATGCGCCATTCCTTTTACGGTGAGCGATTTCATCAGCGCCAGCAGGGGCTTCACGTAGATGCGCGTGGGTGCCATGATCAGGTCGGCCAGCGCTTTGCCATCCAGCTTTTGTTCGAGATCGGCTTTGCGGGTGTTGATGATCTTGCGCACCAGCGAATAGCCGTTGGAATGCGCGCCGTTCGAGGCGAGGCCGATCACCACATCGCCCGCTTTGATGTCCGCGCCGCTGATGATGCCGGCCTTTTCCACCACGCCGACTGCGAAGCCTGCCAGGTCGTACTCTCCGGCCGGATACATGCCGGGCATCTCGGCGGTTTCGCCGCCGATCAAGGCACAACCAGCCTGTTCGCAGCCGAAGGCGATGCCCTTGATGACCTCGGTGGCGGCCTCCACATCCAGCTTGCCGCAAGCGAAATAATCGAGGAAAAACAGCGGTTCCGCGCCCTGTACCAGAATGTCGTTGACGCTCATGCCGACCAGGTCGACACCCACTGTGTCGTGGCGATTCAATTCGAAGGCGAGTTTTAGTTTGGTGCCTACGCCGTCGGTGCCGGATACCAGCACCGGTTCGCGATATTTTCTGGAAATCTCCACCAGTGCGCCGAAGCCGCCGATGCCATTGAGCACTTCCGGGCGCATGGTGCGCCTGGCAAAAGGTTTGATGTTTTCGACCAGACGGTCGCCCGCGTCCATGTCCACCCCTGCATCACGGTAGGTGAGGCTCCCGCTGTCGGCGGACGAAGAATCGTTGGTCGGGTTATTCAAGTTGAGTTCTCGCTTTCTTCAGGATAAAGTGCTGCACGAAATGCCCGAATTTTACCCGAAATGACCCTGTCCCGCTTTGCTGCCTTGCAATGGCTGTCGTTTGCAGTCGTGGCCGTTGTGCTGATGTATTTGCTCAGCCCGATACTCACGCCGTTCGTCGCGGCCGGTATCCTGGCCTATATCTGCAATCCTCTGGTGCAGCGGCTGTGTGCCTGTAAAATCCCGCGCACGCTGGCCGTGTTGCTGGTGATGAGCGGATTGCTGCTGTTGCTCGCGTTGCTGCTGCTGATCATGTTGCCGTTGCTGGAAAAAGAAATCGGCCGGTTTGTAACTCGCCTGCCGGAATGGATCGAAGCCGCGCGCATGCATCTGTTACCGCTGCTGCAACGGTGGTTTGGCACGGATCTGGAATGGGATAGCGCTGCGTTGAAGCATACATTGCTGAGCCACGGCCAAAGCGCCGGCGGAATTGTGGAAAAGGTGCTGCCGTGGCTGAGCAGCAGTGGCGGCGCAATCATCGGCGTAGTGGTCGACCTGTTGCTGACCCCGGTGGCGATGTTCTATTTGTTGCGCGACTGGAACATCTGGTTGGCGCGTTTGGATGATCTTATCCCGCGTCATTTGCACAACCGGACAAATGAAATTGTCATCGAGGTGGACCGCATCCTGGCAGAGTTTTTGCGCGGGCAGATTTCCGTAATGTTGTTGATGAGCGGGTATTACGTTCTGGTGCTATGGCTGGTCGGGCTGGAATTCCCATTGCCCATCGGTATCGTCGCCGGCATGCTGGTATTTGTGCCGTATCTGGGCATGGTTACCGGCCTGGTTCTGGCCACGCTGGCGGCGGCGATGCAGTTCACCGAGTTCAGCAACGTGGTGCTGGTCTGGGCGGTATTCGGCGCGGGACAGTTGCTGGAGGGTATGGTCATCACGCCCTGGCTGATCGGTGAACGTGTCGGCTTGCATCCGCTGGTGGTGATTTTTTCACTGCTCGCTTTCGGCCAATTGTTCGGCTTCTTCGGGCTGCTGCTTGCGTTGCCGCTTGCGGCCATCTCGCTGGTCGGTCTGCGTTACGGCAAGGCGTGGTATCTTTCCAGTATCATGTACCAGAAATCATGAGCCAACTGCTGCTTGATATCGCGCCCGACCGGCGGCCGACACTGGATAATTTCGTGGTGGGCCGCAATCTGGAATTGGTCTCGGCACTGCGCCATGCTTTATCGGGCGACAGCAGCGAGCGGTTTTTCTATGTGTGGGGCGAAACCGGCAGCGGCAAGAGCCATTTGCTGCAGGCCTGTGTGAATGCTGCACAGGACATGCAGCAAAGCGCGGTCTATGCACAGGGTAGCGTTTCGCCCCCGTATCTGGACATGGGCGCAACGGTGGTGGCGGTTGATGATGTCGGGCAACTTGATGATGCCGCGCAAATCGAATTGTTCGATCTGTATAACCGGATGCGCGACAGTGGAGATTCCATGTTGCTTGCCAGCGGCCTGGAATCTCCGCTGCATCTCAAACTGCGCGACGATCTGCGCACACGCCTGGGGTGGGGATTGGTGTATCAGTTGCATGTCCTGAGCGACGAAGAGAAAGCACAGGCCCTTGCGCAGCATGCCCACTCTCTCGGCCTGGTGCTGCCGCCGGAGGTCACGCAGTATTTGTTGCGCCACGGGCGGCGCGACCTGCCCAGCCTGATGACGGTGCTGGAGTCGCTGGATGACCATTCGCTTCGCTTGCACCGGCCACCGACAGTGCCTTTGCTCAAAGAGGTTTTACAACAAATGCACGAACAAAAAGGTGCCTGAGTGAATCTGGTTTTATTTGATCTTGACAACACCCTGCTCAACGGCGACAGCGATTTCGAGTGGTCACAGTTTCTGATCCGCATTGGCGTGCTCGATCGCGAGTTGTTCGAAGCGAAGAATCTTACCTTTTATGAACATTACAAGGCCGGGACTCTGGATATCCAGGAGTTTCTGGACTTTCAACTGAAGCCGCTGGCGCGCCATGCGCGCAAGACGCTGGACGAATGGCATGGCCGATTCATGCGCGAGCAGGTGTCGGGAATGATCACCCGGGCCGCGCGCGATCTGGTCGATCGTCACCGCGCGGCAGGCGATGTGTGCGTGATCATCACCGCGACCAACAGTTTCGTCACCGGGCCGATCGCGCGCGAATTCGGCATCGAGCATTTGATCGCCACCGAGCCGGAGCAAAAGGACGGCGAATTCACGGGACGCGTTGCCGATGTGCCGTGCTTCCGCGAGGGGAAAATCATCCGCCTGGAAAACTGGATGGCGCAACGGGACTGGAACTGGAACACTTTTGCCGGCACGACTTTTTACAGCGATTCGCTCAATGATCTGCCGCTGCTCGCCAAGGTTAAAAATCCCGTCGCGGTGAATCCGGATGACACGCTGCGCAAGCACGCCGAACAGCACGGTTGGAAGGTGATGAGCCTGCGCTGAACGGTTTGACCAGGGGGTGCTACTGGGACAACAGGTATGCAGTGACCGGGTTGGCGGTTTTCCTTTCAGGAGGCAGCTTAACGCTGCAATCCGGCTTCGACTGCCAGCCGTTTTTCTTTTCCGACCAGCCGTTCCGCCAGTGTGAGCGCGAAGTCCATTGCCGTGCCGGGGCCGCGCGAGGTGATCAGCTTGCCGTCTTCCACCACAGCCGAGGGCCGTTGCATGACCTGCGGAAATGCATCGAGCGAGCCCGGGAAGCAGGTAGCCTGTTTTCCGTCGAGCAATCCGGCGGTGGCCAGTACCGAGGGCGCGGCACAAATTGCGGTCACATATTTCCCCTGCTGCGCCATTTGCCGCATCAGCCCGGAAACCCGCTCATCGGCTTTGAGGTTGTTGGTGCCCGGTTGCCCGCCGGGCAACACCACCATGTCGTAGCTGCGTTTCATCGCGTCTTCCAGCGTGGTGTCAGGGACCAGCTCTATACCGCGGCTGCCGCGCAACGCGCCGGCATTCAGGCCCGCCAGCGTGACGGAAATGCCGGCACGCCGCAGGATGTTAACGATCGTGACGGCCTCCAGCTCTTCACTGCCATCGGCAAACAGTACCAAAACCGTTTTCATAGGCATTCCATCAACCGAAATCTGTTGTTGAGGGCGCAGCTGCCGGAAAGATCAATCGGCTTTGCGCTCCAGCGCGATACCGGCCAGTTCCAAAACGATACCCGAAACGAACAACAGCGCGCCCGGCCATACTTCCGGCGCCAGGAGCATCAGAATTGCGCCCAGCACGATCATGATTGCTGCAATGGTGCGGCGGATACGCTGATTTTTTATCATTTTAGTTTTTTGAATGGTCCTTAACGATAATTTGCAAAACGATCTATCGGCGAAACTTGCAGCGGCATCACCTTGATCGGCCCGGAAACGCCGGGTAATGCCGGTGTAGCCATGCAATTCCGGCTACATGATAAATCTTCTGCCAAATTTAACAAGCTCGCTTGCCAAGGTTGTATGCCTGGACGAGAGCGACCTTGATCGGTTGGTGCTGATTGAGATCGGTGATGCCCAATTCGCGCGTTGCGATGGGCTGCAACAGGCCGATGATTCTATTTTCCTGCCACGCGGTTATAAATCCCTCCTGGTTGAAATTTCCGTCGCCAAGAAAGTTGGCCGCGATGCCTTGCGCGTTGGCAAACCGGACCTCGCTTTCGACCATGACTTCGTAAAGATAGGAATAGGTGTCGATCTTGTGGTCGCGGGCCAATATTGCGTGAAACGATGGGAGGGAGGACTGCTGTTCCATGAACTGGTCCAGATCGATCTTCGAGGTTAGCGCGTAGGTCTCGCCCTTGAAGGAAAATTCGATATGTGCATCGATGCTGTTTTTCATGGGCGGCGCAACGGTCAAAGTGAAGTCGGCGTAAATTGTATTCCTTTTGAGCGATGTTCCCTAGAATTTGCCCGTGAGACGCACACCTATCGATCCCGTCGTGATTTCCGGCAGCAACACCACCTTGCCGGAACGTAACGATTGGTTGTGCGCGACCACGCTTTTTCCGACCAGGGTGCCGATCAATGCGCCCGCCAGGATGTCCGAAGCGAAATGCGCGCCGTGGTAGCTGCGTGCAACGCCGACCAGCCCCGCGACCGAATAGGATGCGCACGCGACCCAGGTTTCCTCATAGTGGCCGGCGATAACCGAGGCCAGCGCGAAGGCCTCGGTGGTATGGCCGGAAGGGAATGAGGAGTTGGTTGAATAACTCAGGCTGAACGGATGGAAATGGGCGATACCGGCATTCTCGCGCGGGCGGGCGCGGCCGGTGACGAATTTGATTGCTGGCGTGATCATGCCGCTGGCGATAAGGCTGGCAGCCAGACCATCCTGCGCGACGGCTGTTGCGGTGTCGTTGTTCCCGATCGCGCCAGCCAGGTAAAAGCCGCCGAGCACACCCAGAGAATACTGTGCGCCGAAACGTTCTACATTGCGCATGAAACGGTTGTTGTTGGGCGCATGGCGGGCCATCTCGTCGCGGACAGGGCCATCGACTATCGCGGCAACGCCAATCACGCCAGCCGCGGCGAAGCCCAGGTTTTTCCATTCCGGTTCCTGCCAGCGGGACGGTGCGGTGAGGACGTGCCTGACGTCGTCCGTCAGTATTTCCGGATAAGAGTAGGGCTGGGTGTTGTCCGCACGGGCAGTGCCGCACAGGAGCAGTACCAGGCCGGTACAGAGCAGCGGTTTAAGGAAACGCCGCATCGCTGGGCAATCGGCAGCGCGGGCTATAAAACCGCGTCGCTCAGTCGCGGAAATTCTGATACTGCAACGGAAAGTCGGTGATGGTTTTCTTGACGAAAGCGATCGCATCCTGCAGGTCATCGCGGCTTTTTCCGGAGACGCGCACGGTGTCGCCCTGGATGCTGGCCTGTACCTTGAGTTTGCTGTCCTTGAGGTGCTTGACGATCTTTTTCGCCAGCTCGGTCTCCACGCCGACTTTTACATCGCAAACGCGCTTGACCTTGTTTCCGCTGACTTTCTCGATCTTGTCGCTGATCTCCAGGCACTTGATGTCCACGCCGCGTTTGGTCAGCTTGCCATTCAGAATATCCTGCACCTGGTTGAGCTGGAATTCATTGTCGGCCCAGACCGTCAGTTTGAGTTCGGCTTGTTCAACTCGCGCATCCGAGCCCTTGAAGTCGAAGCGGGTGCTGACTTCCTTGTTGGTTTGCTCGATGGCATTCTTGACTTCGGTCTTGTCTACTTCTGAAACGATGTCGAATGTTGGCATGGTGATTCCCTATTTGATATTTACATTAAAATCATAAGGCATTCAGGAATTGGAATTCCTGTTAACCAAAACTGCAAACGTAATTGACTACTTCATTCGCCTCGATCACGAAACGGCCATTCGCTGCTACGGCAAACTGGTCACCCGCGTCATAGGTCTTGAATTCCGGTTCGTCGCCGATCTTCACGCGGCAGGTGCCGGAGGTGATTTCCATCAGCTCGGGCGTGCCGACATTGAAGGTCAGCGTGCTGGGCAGGATCACGCCGATGGTCTTGCGCGTGCCATCGGCAAACAGCACCGAATGTGACACGCATTTCCCGTCGAAATACACATTGCCCTTTTTTTCCACGCTGACGTTGTCGAATTGCGACATGCTGTTTCCTTCCCTTGGTTTGGTTAATTGGGTTGTTCGCTGGCTCTTACGCCTTTTTGGTAATTGACGTAGATGTAAACCGGGATGCCCAGATCGCCAAGCTGTTTTTCGAGCAGCGGTTTGACCTCGTTCCAGTCCAGGCCGGTCATTCCGCAAGCCAGGCGCGGCAATGCAACACTGCCGACCTTTTCCTGCTGCACGAAATCGCGCAGGGCATGCAGGGAATGATTCACGTGACTGAGTTTGGCACGCCCGGGTCTGCTGCCGTGATCATATGCGGCATCCTGGGTGAACAGATTGACGATGTAACGTCCGTCTGAACTCATCCACGACCAGATGCCGCCGGACTTGGGGTGTTTGGTCTGGCAGTAGTGGCGGAAGTCCTTGTACATCGCCGGCATGCGCTCGCGCAGTTGCAGTGCCAGGCCATGATGGAAATCGTCGTTGGGTGCGACACCCTGCGCGATGGCCTTTGCGCTGCTGAATAGAATGTCCCCGCTCAACTCGTGTATCACGATCTTTCCTCCCGGAAAATTTCAGTGATTATTTCCGCTTGTGCAGATTCGCCGCGATGCGCAGGCGCAGCGCATTCAGCTTGATGAAACCCGCCGCGTCCTTTTGGTCGTACGCGCCCTTGTCGTCCTCGAAGGTGGCGATGGTCGGATCGAACAGCGAATCGGTCTTCGAATCGCGTCCCGCCACGATCACGTTGCCCTTGTACAGCTTGAGACGCACCCAGCCGTTGACGGTCTGCTGGGTATGATCGATCAGGGTTTGCAGCGCGAGGCGTTCCGGAGCCCACCAGTAACCGTTGTATATCATCGATGCGTAGCGCGGCATCAGGTCGTCTTTCAGGTGCGCCACCTCGCGGTCCAGCGTGATCGACTCGATCGCGCGGTGCGCCTTGAGCATGATGGTGCCGCCCGGCGTTTCATAGCAGCCGCGGGACTTCATGCCGACGTAGCGGTTTTCCACCAGGTCGAGGCGGCCGATGCCGTGTTTGCCGCCGATCTCGTTCAGCCTGGACAGCACTGCGGCAGGCGACATCTTGTTGCCATTCAGCGCCACGATGTCGCCGTTGACGAATTCAAGGTCAAGATACTCGGCAGCATCCGGCGCTTGCTCGGGTGACGCGGTCCAGCGCCACATGCTTTCCTCGGCTTCGGCAGCGGGATCTTCCAGGTGCCGGCCTTCGTACGAGATATGCAGCAGGTTGGCATCCATCGAATAAGGCGAGCCGCCCTGCTTGTGTTTCATCTCGATCTCGATGCCGGCTTTTTCGGCATAGGCCATCAGCTTTTCGCGCGACAGCAGATCCCATTCGCGCCATGGTGCGATGACCTTGATGTTGGGATTCAGCGCATAAGCGCCCAGTTCGAAACGCACCTGGTCGTTGCCCTTGCCGGTTGCACCGTGCGAGATGGCCTGGGCGCCTGTCTTGTTTGCGATCTCGATCAGGCGCTTGGCGATCAACGGACGCGCGATCGAGGTGCCGAGCAGGTATTCGCCTTCATAAACGGTGTTGGCGCGGAACATCGGGAACACGAAGTCGCGCACGAATTCTTCGCGAAGGTCGTCGATGAAAATATTTTCCGGCTTGATGCCGGACTTCAGCGCCTTCTGCCGGGCCGGTTCCAGTTCTTCTCCTTGGCCGAGGTCGGCGGTGAAGGTGACCACTTCGCATTGGTAGGTATCCTGCAACCACTTCAGGATTACCGAGGTATCCAGTCCGCCGGAATAGGCGAGCACGACTTTTTTGATGTCAGACATATTTTATCAACCGGGTTAATCAATCATTAATTCAAATGCAACGACAAATCCCACTACCACCATCACCGCAAGGCCAAGCAGGAAAATTACATCGGCCAGGCGCTCGTACTTTTCCGCCAGCAACGGGCGCCTGATGGAAAAATAGGACAACATGGCGCTGCTTAAAAACAGCAGGCTGTCGAGCGCCAGCAAATCGTTGACATGCCTGCTGATGCTGTGCTTCGGGATCAGGTGTGCAAGACTGATGACCGTCATGCACACCCCGATCATCGTGGCCGATGACGGCAGGATATGATCGGCCAGCCGGCTTTCCTTGCTATGGACGGTGTTGGATGGTTGAGGCGATTCCTGGTTCATGCTGATATTTCCCCGGTAAATGAACCCTTCAGCACCTTTTGCGCAGTCGGGTTTGCGCGCAAATAGACAGCACATTCCGTGAATCGTTTCGTTTATCCCTTCACTTTACCCAACAGCAAATATTCCATTAACGCTTTCTGCACGTGCAGTCGATTTTGGCTACGGCCACCGCTACGCGGTTTAACAAGCGGCTTGGCTGGCGTCTTTTGCCAGCTTAGCCGATTGGCTATGCAGAGCTAACTTGCTGCGCAAGTGAGCCTACGCCGAAACAGACTGCATTTTAGTGCTGCGCTTCAATCAGCTGCCTAACCTACCTAACAGCAAATATTCCATCAGTGCTTTCTGCACGTGCAGTCTGTTTTCAGCTTCGTCCCACACCGCGCTTTGCGGGCCATCCATCACCCCGGCGGAGACCTCTTCGCCGCGATGCGCGGGCAGGCAGTGCATGAACAGCGCATCTTTTGCCGCGATGCTCATCATCTCTTCATCCACCTGCCAGTCGGCGAAGTCTTTCATGCGTTCTTCATTTTCCGCCTCGAAGCCCATGCTGGTCCACACGTCGGTGGTCACCAGATCGGCGCCGCGCGCGGCTTCCATCGGGTCGGCGAATTCCTCATAGTGGTCGGCGCCGAACAATCCGGCGCGTTCCGGTTCGACTTCATAGCCGGGCGGGGTCGAGACATGCACGTTGAAATTAAGTATCTCCGCTGCCTGCAGCCAGGTGTTGCACATGTTGTTGGAGTCGCCTATCCACGCCACAGTCTTGCCTCCTATCGAGCCGCGCTGTTCGATGTAAGTGTAGATGTCCGCCAGGATCTGGCACGGGTGATATTCGTTGGTCAGGCCGTTGATCACCGGCACGCGCGAGTTCGCTGCAAAGCGCTCGATGATGGATTGTTCGAAGGTGCGGATCATCACGATATCGGACATGCGCGAGATGACCTGTCCGGCATCTTCCACCGATTCGCCGCGACCCAATTGCGAATCGCGCGTGTTCAGGTAGATTGCCGAGCCGCCCAATTGCTGCATCCCGGCTTCGAAAGACAGGCGCGTGCGCGTGCTGGCTTTCTCGAAGATCATCACCAGTGTGCGGTCGGTAAGCGGCCAATGCTGCTGATAAGACTTGAATTTCTGCTTGATGATGCCGGTGCGCGCGAACAGATACTCAAACTCCTCGCGGTTAAAGTCCCTGAATTGCAGGAAATGTTTTACTGCCACCGGCTGGTTTGCTGACATGGTTCTATTCCGTTCCGGGTTGCAAAAAATCTTTGATCAGCGGACACAGGATATCCAGCAGTTGTTGCGCTTCGTCTTGTGTCATGATCAACGGCGGCAACAATCGTATCACGCTGTCGGCGGTGACGTTGATCAACAGTCCCTTGGCGAGCGCCAATTTGACCAGATCCCCGCAGGGCCGGTCGAGTTCCACGCCTATCATCAACCCCTGGCCGCGGATATCCTTGACGCCGCTCACGCCCTGCAGCGCAGTGGTGAGA
>CAZCKZ010000042.1:0-10851 GCA_964499395.1 uncultured Gallionella sp.
TAGCTGCCGGGCCAATCCGCAATTGCGGCATCTGATCGAAGGATCAGATGCCGTTTTTGTTTGCAGCATGAGGAAATGTATTTGCCGGGTGAAACATATAACTGCCGGAAAGTGAAAATCTCGGGGCAGGCAGGGGCAGGTATTCGTGTTGATTGGGCGGAGAGTATCGAGTTTCGCCGCGCCCGTTTGGTGCGGCAGCTATTATTGCCTCTGTTTTTTTACCGCGTACATGTTGTCGTCAGCAACACGCAATATTTCATCTGCACTTTTCTTTTTGCCGGTATCGGTTACGCGGCCTATGGATAATGATATCGACCAGCCCTCGCTTTGAAATATTCTTTCGGATGCCGATTTGATCCGTTTGACCAATATGTCGCAGATATACTCGTCTGTTTCTGGGAACAATAATACGAACTCATCGCCGCCGATGCGCGCCACGGTATCGACACTCCTCGAATTTTCACTCAATATTTTCGCCACGGCCTTAAGCGCCTTGTCACCGACATGATGGCCATTTTGGTCATTCAGCATCTTGAACTGGTCAATGTCGATATATAGCAAGGAATAAGGGTTGCCGGACCGTTCACTGCGGAATTGTTCGGCTTCGAGCCGCTCGTTGAATTCCAGGCGATTGGCCAATTCCGTCAGCGTATCCTTGCGGGAATATTCCCTTTCCCGCCACAGTCTTGTCACCACCCGGCCGAGCACGGTAAAAGTGACGCTACGCGTAAATATGTTCATGGCAAAAGCGACCGGGGGAAAACTTGGCCAGATGACGGCTGCTTCAGCGACACTCCAGGCGACCGCGGACAGCGTGCCTATGATCGTGGATGTCTGGTTATCGGAGCGGCGCATAGCCCGGATTGCGCCTATACGCGCAGCTTGAATGACCGGAAGGCAATACAATACATCGAGGGAATAGTACGTTCCGGCCACCTTGTAATCCAGAAACGTGATGACCAGAATTTCCACCACAACCAGAAAAAATCGCCAAACCATATTTTTTGTCATTGTCATGGTTTAACCAACCGGATAAACAAATCAGCGGAGATACCAAATCTAACTCTTGTCATTCCAGCGTTCATCTAATTTTCGTCATTACAACGTTCAATGGCAACCCTTTGGACAAGGGTCTAGTATTATATTGCGGCTGATAACGCGGTCTATGATATACGAGTTTGGAAAGTTTGGTGTAGTCTAGAAGACCCTGGCGTTATGTTTGCTGATCTGACCGCGATTTTGCTGCGGGGAATAATTGAAAGTTGAAGCCCCGTATTGCTTTGAGTTGTTTTGAGGCTTGGTGATCTGGCTCCCCGACCTGGACTCGAACCAGGGACCTGCGGATTAACAGTCCGTCGCTCTACCAACTGAGCTATCAGGGAATGAAGAGGTGCGCATGATAGTGATTTTGCCTTGTCCGGTCAACCTCAATTAGTCTTTCTGCGTTGGTTTTCGCGTTCTGTGTCCGTTTTGCCGTGCTTGCGTTAACTGTGATTTTTATTTCCGCACTGGATGTCCGACACGGTTTGGGAGAGTCGGCTGGAACAGCGCGGCAGACACGGGGCGAAAAACCCGGAGGGTGCGTAAATGCAAATTTAAATCGTCCGGATTTCTTATATGACATACTGCAATCGCAAGGCCGGGAAACAACCGGTTACTTCTGGCCGAAACACCCGTAACAAAATGATTTAAAATCGTAATACAAACGCGCTATCAGATAGAATGGGTCATGGACAATAAAACGATTTTTGTCAGAACCAGCACAGGCGAGGAACAGGTGCAGAGCCGGACTTCCCATCTTTCCGGCGACGTCAAACGCGCCTTGTCGATGGTGGACGGCATCTCGACTTTCGGCGAAATCAGCAAGCGGTCCGCGCCCAGCATGCGTGCCAACCTTGCCGAGATGTTTGAAGAACTGGAAAAAACCGGCCTCATCCAGGACAAAAGCTTTGCCGGTAAAATTCCAAAATCGGCCGTGCCTCCGCAGATGGTCGTTCCCGTCAAAATCGTTACCCCGCGCAAACCGACAGCGGCGGATATGGGTTCCGACGAATTGGATTTTGTGTCCGGGTTTAACAAACACTCCCCGGCTGACGGAAAATCAAAACGTGAAATCGAAGCGGAAAAAGCCAAGGTACAGCAGGAAGCCGAAGTCATCCTTCGTCAAGCCGAACGTGAGGCCAGGCAGCGGCTTGAAGCTGCGGCCAAGGAGCAGAGAGAGGCCGAGGCAGCCCGCCTGAAAGCGGAGCAGGAAGCCAGGAGGGTGCGCGAAGAACTGGAGGCCGCCAGACTGAAAGCCGAGCAGGAAGCAAGACTTCGTCTCGAGGCTGCGGAGAGGGAGCGTAAAGAAGCCGAAGCCGCGCGCATAAAGGCGGAACAGGAAGCCAAGAGGGTGAGCGAAGAACTGGAGGCCGCCAAACTGAAAGCCGAGCAGGAAGCAAGACTTCGCTTCGAGGCCGCAGAGAGAGAGCGTAAAGAAGCCGAGGCCGCACGTTTAAAGGCGGAACAGGAAGCTGCGCAACGGCAGATTGAACTGGAACTGGCCAAGCGCAGGGATGAACTCGAAGCTCAAGCCCAGGCGGCAGCCCGCAAAAAAGCCGAAGAAGAATCCGAGCAGGCACGAATAGCAGCCCAGGCGCGTGAAGCAGCCGATAAGCAAGCAGCCCAAACGGGCGAGCCAGCTGCAGGCAAGACGGGATCATTTGCGTTCGATGCGTTTCAAATTGATGAATTCCAGCAAGCGCCCGAGACGCAGAAGAAGCATGAACCCGCCCGGAAAACGGGACCGGAGGAAGCTCCCCCTGCGGCCAAGCAGGACGCATTTGCGTTCGACTCATTCAATGTCGATGAAACGGTGCGCCCGGTTGAGCCGCGCCAAGACCGGCATCCCGGAGAAGCCGCCAAACCAGCCCGGCCTGCCGATGTAATTAAACCGGTCGAGCACGCTGTCCCACCGCCTGCCGCGAGTGCAGCGGAGCACAAGCCCGGCAAAGAAGAAGTTAACAAGGATCAACTAAAACAGGAAACGCAAGCGCGTATCGCCGAGGAAGCCCGCGCCAAAGAGATGGCGGATGCCCAAGCCAAGGTCTGGGCCGAAGCCGAGCAGCGGGCGCTGGAAGCCGCCAGAACCCACGCCGAACGAGTTGCTCAATATGCCGAACATCCACCCAAAGCCGGACGGGCTGCAAAACCGGTGCACGCTGCACGTGCGCCACGCAAGCCTTTTGCATGGAGCAAACTGGGGGGGATTGTTCTCATGCTTGGGATATTCCTGCTGGTGCTGCTGGTTGGCGCGCTGTTTGTCGTTCCTTATTTTTTGCCGATGCGCGATTACATGCCCAAGGTCCAGAAGCTGCTCTCCGACGAATTGCATCAGCCGGTGCACCTGGGCTATTTGTCCGGGCGTATTTTGCCGACCCCGCGTTTGGACCTGGGTGAAATATATATAGGCGATGCGAAGCAATTCCAGGCCGCGACAGCGCAAATCAATTTTGAAATCATGGGCGTGTTCGACGACAAGAAACCGATCAGCAGCGTCGATTTTCAGGATGTCAAAGTCAGGGGCATGGCATTGCGGGATTCGGCCGCATGGCTGCAACAACTGGCCGGTGACAAACAATATCCGGTAAGGCGCATGACGATCACACATGGCGCACTCGATGCGGACGCTTTCCAGTTGACCGGTGTGGAAGGTGAATTGAATTTCAACCCGGCAGGAAAATTCACCCATGCCGAATTGAGCGCAAACTCGGGCAAATACACGCTGGGCATCGATCCCGCGCCGGGAGGAAAACTCCTGGCCGCGATAACGGTGCGCGGAAGCGCGTTGCCGTTGTTGCCGAATTGGACCTTCAACGAACTGGATGCGAAGGGGGAAATTTCAAGCGACGGATTGCTGATCAGCGCTTTTGATGCGAGGATTCTGGACGGCACTTTGAAAGGGAATGCGCGCATCAACTGGCTTTCAGGCTGGCGTGCAGACGGCGTGCTGAATGCGAAAAAAATCGTCATGAAGAATTTCAGCAAGCTGCTGAATGGAAATGTCGATGGTTCGGCGCACTTCAGGATGAACTCGACGGATTTGGCCGGCCTGACGGATTCAGCTGAGCTGGAGGGAAACTTTGTATCAACCGACGGGTTGATCGGCGGGCTGGATATCGTTGAAACAGCGCGTATGCACAGCAGGGAGAACTTGCCGGGCGGCAGGACACATTACGACAGGCTCAGCGGTGACTTTACCTATGCCAATGATGTCTATCATTTCACCCAGGTCAAAATCGATGCGGGTGTACTGAATGCAGTCGCCACGTTTGACATCAACAAGCAGCAGTTGTCGGGAAAAATGAAAGTCCATTTGGCTATGCATAACCAGGTCACTGCCGACCTCCAATTGGGCGGAGCGTTCGACGACCCGACGTTGGTTTATGTGCCCTGATTCAAGTACACATTAACTCAGCATGTGTGCAGGGCACGCTCCTGCAAAACAGAATTATTATCGTTTCAAACGGATCAAGAAAGCGCTTTCGCAATACGCTCCAGCGCTTTCTTCAGGTTATCCATCGACGTGGCGAACGACAGGCGCAGGTAGCCTTCGCTGCCGAACGCCGAGCCGGGCACCACGGCGACGCCGGCTTCCACCAGCAGATATTCCGACAGTGCGAGATCGCTGGCTTCTTTCAGCACGCCCTTCTTGTGCAGCGCGGCGATTGCGCCGCTGAAATCCGGGAACGCATAGAACGCACCGCCCGCCATGAGGCATTTCACACCCGGTATCTTGTTCAGCGTATCCACCACGAACGCATGCCGCTCACGGAACGCTTCCACCATCGGCGCGATGCAGCCCTGGTCGCCGTTCAGCGCGGCCTCTGCGGCCACCTGAGAGATCGAGGTCGGATTCGACGTGCTTTGCGACTGCACGTTTTCCATTGCGGTGATGATGGCTTCCGGACCCGCCGCATAGCCGATGCGCCAGCCGGTCATCGAATAGGCCTTCGAAACACCGTTCAGCACCATGGTGCGCGGATACAGGTCGGGACAGGCATTCAGGATGTTGACGAACTTCGCGTCGGTCAGCGCGATATGCTCGTACATGTCGTCGGTCGCGATCAATATGTTCGGATGCTTGCGCAGCACCGCGCCGAGCGCCTGCATATCTTGCAGCGTATACACCGCGCCTGACGGGTTGCTGGGGCTGTTGATCACCAACATTCGGGTCTTCGGTGTGATCGCCGCTTCCAGTTGCGCCGGCGTCATCTTGAAGCCCTGCGCGATGCCCGCCTGCACGATCACCGGCTTGCCTTCAGCGATCAGGACGATATCGGGATACGACACCCAGTAAGGCGCGGGAATGATCACCTCGTCGCCGGGATTGATCACCGCCAGCGCGAGATTGAAAAAACTTTGTTTGCCGCCGCACGAAACCAGGATCTGTTTCGCGGTGTAGTCCAGCCCGTTGTCGCGCTTGAATTTGGCGATCACCGCGGCTTTCAGCGACGGCGTGCCGCTCACCGGGGTGTATTTGGTGAAACCCTTGTTGATTGCGGCGATCGCCGCATCCTTGATGTGTTGCGGCGTATCGAAATCCGGCTCGCCAGCGCCCAGCCCGATGATGTCCTTGCCTTCGGCTTTCAGCTTCGCCGCGCGTGCGGTCACGGCAAGAGTGGGGGAGGGTTTGATGGCCTGTACGCGTTTGGAGAGTTCCAAGATGTTTCCTTATGAGTTAATGGGATGAGGTCCACGTGCCAGAATCGGCCGTATATATTGCACGAATTATACTCTTGATTAAAACCTTCCCCAACAGCCCTTACCGCCTGCATCCGCCCGCGCCGATCAGCGATCCCCGGGAAAGGATGCAGTCGGGAAACTTCCCGGGCTTGTCGGGACGTCAGAGAGCCGGGATGGGATTGATTGCGGGTTGGGGACGCGGACAGAAAGCCGCCGGATTCCTTCTGTGTTGCGGTCCATGGGCACAAGGCAGCCGGGTAATACAGCCTGTTATTCTGCCGTCACGGTTGGGCATAGGCTATTTGATTCCGTCCCAACTGCTTCGCGCGATACAGCGCCTTGTCCGCTTCCTGCACCAGAAACACGTCCTCATGTTCATTGTCTGGAACGGCAGAAGCCACACCGGCACTTACGGTTATCCGCCTTTCGCCGCCAAAGAAAATATCAAGATCGTAAATTTCCTTTCGCACCTTTTCGGCGATCGCAAACGACTGCTCCAGGCCGGTCTCGCCCAGAAGCAAGCCGAATTCTTCACCGCCGTAACGGACGGCAAGGTCTCTGGGCCTGCGGGAAAAGGCACGAAGCGCCGGGGCTACCTTGATCAGGCATTTATCCCCGGCCACGTGGCCGAGATGATCGTTGTAATCCTTGAAGTGATCGATATCGAACATGATAAAACTGAGCGGTGAGCGGCTGCGCGTGTTGCGCCGCCATTCATTGCTCAAAAACTGTTTGAAATAACGGCGATTGGCCAGCCCGGTGAGCGGATCATGCAGGGACAGGTGTTCCGCCTTGCTCTCGGCCAGTTTGCGCAGGGTGATATCGTGGTGAGAAATGACAAAGTAGCCTGTTGGCAAGCCTTGCAAGGGAGTGACACGCATCATGAACCAGCGTTCTTCTTTTGGGCTGTGGTAGGGATACTCGAAGTAGAGGGAGTCTTGCCTGCCGCACAATACATCGTGCAGTTTCCGCGCAGCATCCCCGGCAAGGTGGTCATCGCTGCTTTTGAATGCAGTGCAGACTTCCAGATAGTTGCAGCCTGTCCCAAACGAGCCTGAATCCATTCCGCTCTCAATCCCGAGTCTGGTCCATGCGCGTTTGGCATAAATG
The DNA here is from genome assembly GCA_964499395.1 of uncultured Gallionella sp. GTDB lineage: Bacteria > Pseudomonadota > Gammaproteobacteria > Burkholderiales > Gallionellaceae > Gallionella. The sequence goes on from CAZCKZ010000042.1 coordinate 6,835, forward strand.
ATGGTGCCGTGCCGATCGATCACGACGATTTGATCATCAAGTGAATCGATCACCAGAGAATGCAATGCGTCCTGCTCAAACAAGGAATGAATTTGGTTCTGGGGGAGGGGCATAACGGAACCGTAAAAATGTTTACACATGCGAATCGTGCCCTTAATTTAACTGTTTGGCAATTGAATCTTTCCTCGTACAATGCACTGTTTGCCATGGCCATTAAAACCTTCCCCGACAGCCCATACCGCCTGCACCAGCCGTTCGAGCCGGCGGGCGACCAGCCCGCGGCGATCGCGCAGCTGATCGAGGGTATCCGCGACGGATTGTCGTTCCAGACGCTGCTCGGCGTGACCGGCTCGGGCAAGACCTTCACGATGGCCAATGTCATCGCGCAGCTCGGCCGGCCGGCGATGGTGATGGCGCCGAACAAGACGCTGGCGGCGCAGCTGTATTCCGAGCTGCGCGATTTCTTTCCCGAGAACGCGGTCGAGTATTTCGTCTCCTATTACGACTATTACCAGCCCGAGGCCTATGTGCCCTCGCGCGACGTGTTCATCGAGAAGGATTCCAGCATCAACGAGCAGATCGAGCAGATGCGCCTGTCCGCCACCAAGGCGCTGCTGGAGCGCGAGGACTGCGTGATCGTCGCGACCGTCTCGGCGATCTACGGCATCGGCGACCCGGTGGATTACCACGGCATGATCCTGCACCTGCGCCACAACGAAAAGATGCACCAGCGCGACGTGATCAAGCGCCTGGTCGAAATGCAGTACGAGCGCAACGAGATCGATTTCACCCGCGGCACGTTCCGCGTGCGCGGCGACGTGATCGACATCTTCCCGGCGGAAAGCGGCGAGGACGCATTGCGCGTCACGCTGTTCGACGACGAAGTGGAAACCCTGTCGCTGTTCGATCCGCTCACCGGCCACATCCTGCAAAAGGTGCCGCGCTACACCGTCTATCCGTCCAGCCATTACGTCACGCCGCGCAGCACGGTGGTATCCGCGATCGAAACCATCAAGGTCGAGCTGGCCGAGCGCATCGCGTTCTTCCAGCGCGAGAACAAGCTGGTCGAGGCGCAGCGCATCGAGCAGCGCACCCGCCACGACCTCGAAATGCTCAACGAGATCGGCTTCACCAAGGGCATCGAAAATTATTCGCGCCACCTGTCCGGGCGCAAGCCGGGCGAGCCGCCGCCGACGCTGCTCGATTACCTGCCGCCGAACGCGCTGATGTTCCTGGACGAAAGCCACGTGATGATTCCGCAGGTGGGCGGCATGTACAAGGGCGACCGGGCGCGCAAGGAAAACCTGGTCAACTACGGCTTCCGGCTGCCCTCCGCGATGGACAATCGCCCGCTGCGCTTCGACGAATTCGAGAAGATCATGCGCCAGACCGTGTTCGTTTCCGCCACGCCCTCGGTGTACGAGGCAGAGCACGCCGGCCAGGTGGTCGAGCAACTGGTGCGCCCCACCGGGCTGGTCGATCCGCAGATCGAGGTGCGCCCCGCGATCAACCAGGTCGACGACCTGATGTCCGAGGTCAACCTGCGCGTGGAGCAGGGCGAGCGCGTGCTGGTCACCACGCTGACCAAGCGCATGGCCGAACAGCTCACCGATTATTTTTCCGAGCACGGCATCAAGGTGCGCTACCTGCATTCCGACATCGAAACCGTCGAGCGCGTCGAGATCATCCGCGACCTGCGCCTGGGCATGTTCGACGTGCTGGTCGGCATCAACCTGCTGCGCGAAGGGCTGGATATTCCCGAAGTGTCGCTGGTCGCGATACTCGATGCCGACAAGGAAGGTTTCCTGCGTTCCGAGCGCTCGCTGATCCAGACCATCGGCCGCGCCGCGCGCCACATCAACGGCAAGGCCATCCTGTATGCGGACCGGATCACCGATTCGATGAAGCGCGCGATCGACGAGACCGAGCGCCGCCGCATCAAGCAGGTCGCATACAACTTCGCCCACAACATCACGCCGATCGGCGTGCAGAAGCGCATCAAGGACATCATCGAGGGCATGTACGAACCGGATGCCGCGCGCAGCCAGCTCAAGGCCGCGCAGGAACAGGTGAAATACCTGGCGATGAGCCCGAAGGAAGTGTCCAAAGAAATCACCCGGCTGGAAAAGGCAATGCTGCAAGCAGCGAAGAACCTGGAATTCGAAAAAGCCACCGAATTGCGCGACCAGTTGAAGAAACTGCGCGAGAGCGTGCTGATCTCGCCGTTGTGAACATTACTATAGTAGATCGAACATGACGATGATTGTGGGAAAATCCTGTGTTGTAGGAGCGGGCCATGCCCGCGATCTATTATATGATCGCGGGCTGGGTGCTGATGCCAGACCATGCGCATTGGCTGATTGAAACGAGCAAACACGATGTGCTCGGCAACATAGTCAACCGCATAAAATCCGCCAGCGCGCGTCAAGCGAACAGGGTATTGCAAAGGAAAGGAGCGCTGTGGTCGGCCGCGTATCACGACCATGCATTGCGGGCGGAAGACGATCTGCCGGACACGGCACGCTATGTGGTTGCCAACCCGCTGCGAGCCGGGCTGGTAAAAAGTCCCGGTGATTACCCATTCTGGAATGCGATATGGGTTTAAATAAGTTGGGTTTGTAGGAGCGGGCCCTGCGTGTGTTGTTGGGGCTGTGTCAACTTTGCACTCAACTTGTTGAGTAGCAAATTGCCTGACTTTGTTATCAGCCCGTTACAACCACGGCGTACCCCTTGCGGGTGCTGCCCGCGAACAAAATGACAATCGCGGGCATGGCCCGGTGACAACTCTGCATCTGCTTCAGCGGATAGCAGATTGCCTGCTTTAGTGTTCCTGCAAATTGCCGCTCCGGCTTAACCCTGCTGCTTGCGCCCGCCTATTGGTTGCCCCATCATTCCCTGGCACGCAGGGGACAATTCATCCTTGTGCTGAACGAGGCATTTCATGATTCTGCCCCCGCCGCGTTTTTCATCCTTGCAGAACTTCCTTGCATCCTGTCCGCAGGCCTGTCTGAAACTTTTCGCTTTCACTTTTATTCTTGCCATGCTGTCCTTGCAGGCAGATGACAATTCACCCGAATGTTCCCCGAGGCATTTCGCCACGCGTCCTCCGCCCGGCTGCATTCCCTGGCAAAGCCTGACAGCGTCTTCGGCGCAGGGTTTTGCATTCTGTACTGCCGAAGCACCCGTCGCCATGGCCAGGCAGAACACCCCTGCCAGTACGGCAAACCATTTCATTTGAATGCCGCATGGCGTCGTCACGTTTTTCATATGCAATACTCCTTCACGGTGGATAAAAGATTCGGCGGAATTTTCCTTGATAATACTGCCTGCCACCAGCGCGGCAACGGGACGGCTGGATGGCATGCTCAGCCATTCCTGCATCGCGTGGAATGCAGCAGCGGGCCGGCCGATGCATAACATGATGCTGATCGCCGGGCTTTGTATGCACAGCCGAATCGGAAATTCAGCCGCCTGCACGCATTTTGTAATGGATAAGGCGATCGGCTATACTTGGCGGTATTATAGCTATGGTTTTCATGGCAATTGTTCCGCGCGCCCTGCGCCCAACCCGTGCCAAGAATCCGGGGAATACAAGTTGATAAATAATCAAAATAAACGGTATGGAGCGATAATCCGATGAACCGAAATGATCGGGTTAGCCATTGATGCACGTATTTTTGCATGGCGGAACTTTAGCAAACGGGAATTTATATAACGGAAGGGGAGAAAAAAATGCAATTTGATATCAGCATCGGGATCAGTATCGCTGCGATTTTTGTCATGTTTTATTGTCTATTTTTGGTGATCAAGCTGGGCAGGCATGTACCCGGCGGGGTGGTCGGCAAGAACTGGAAATTTCTCACCTTCCTGGTGGTCCTGTTCACCCTGGGTTACCTGACAACCCCGTTTTTCGGGATGTTGCCGCCTGCCATTGTAAACGTGATGGCGTCGCTGATTTTCTTCTTCGGCGCGATTTATGTCGTGATTACCGTAAAACTGATTTACCGGATTATTGAA
>CAZCKZ010000042.1:10861-11414 GCA_964499395.1 uncultured Gallionella sp.
TAAGTCAGATGAATCCGGACACCGTTTACGTCAAAACCGAAAAGGGCAAGGAGCGCTTCGAGGCACGGGATATTCCCTTGACCCTGCGTCATGCGCTGATTCTGGTGGATGGCCGGTCAACGCTTCAGGAACTGATGAAAAAGGGCGAGGGCCTGGAACATCTTGCAGACTCCTTTGAGATGCTGGAGGAGATGGGACTGATGGCGCCGGTGGGGTCGGCTGCTGCAATGCCGGCCGCAGCCCCTTCCTCGCCCGCCATGCAACCGGCTTCCATTGGTGCAAATGTCAAACGGCAGCTGGTGGCGTTGTCCATCAGCATACTGGGCGACAAAGCCGAAAAAGTCATCAGAAAAATCGATGAAACCGTGGATTCAAATACGGCGCTTATGCACACGATCGACACCTGCGGCAAGGTGATCAAGCTGACCATCGACGAGAAAAAGGCCGAGGCATTCGTCATTGCGGCCAAGGATATTATGGCGAAGCACGGCTAGCGGCGAGCCGAGCAGCAAAACTTGTAGGGCATCTGTAGGAGCGGGCCACACCCGCGATC
>CAZCKZ010000043.1:0-11344 GCA_964499395.1 uncultured Gallionella sp.
CAGTCGGCGACTTCGTTGAAACCTTCCGCGCGTGCATCCTTGGCCATGCCTGGGTACATGTCGGTGTACTCGTGGGTTTCGCCTGCGACGGCGCTCTTCAGGTTGTCCTGTGTGCCGCCGAAAGGCAGGCCGGTCGCCGGGTCACCGCATTGTTCCAGGTATTCCAGGTGGCCGTGGGCATGGCCGGTCTCGCCCTCGGCAGTGGAACGGAACAGTGCTGCGACGTCTGCATAGCCTTCCACGTCGGCTTTGTTTGCGAAATACAGATACCGGCGGTTGGCCTGGGATTCGCCGGCAAAGGCGTCCTTCAGGTGCTGCTCGGTTTTCGATCCTTTGAGTTGCATGGTTATTCTCCTTAAAATAATTGAAAAAGAGCGAAGTAAACAAGGTGGTGGTTGATCCACAGCGTTAATATAGACCTATTTATTCAATAAACCCAATTGAAATAATCAAACAACATGATTTATTATATAAATCACAATCAACCCGGCAACGACCAATTGGGAACACCATGACCCTGAACGAGCTGCGTTATATCGTCGCGGTGGCGCAGGAACGCAACTTCCGCCGCGCCGCAGAAAAATCCTTTATCAGCCAGCCTGCGCTGTCACTGGCGATACAAAAGCTCGAGGAAGAACTGGGGCTGAAGATATTCGAACGCGGGAAAAATAATATTTCCGTCACGCCGGTCGGTATCGAGATCGTGGGGCAGGCTCAGCGCACATTGGAAGAGGCCGAGCACATCCGGGAAATTGCCAGGCAGGGCAAGGACCAGCTGGTCGGCACATTGCGTCTCGGCATCATCTACAGCGTCGGCCCCTACCTGCTTCCGGATCTGGTTCCCGAACTGAAAAAACTCGCACCCGATATGCCGCTGGAGATCGAGGAAAACATCACCGGGAATCTCGACACGCTGCTGCGCAACGGCAAGCTGGATGTCATCATCATTGCGTTGCCGTTCGGAGATTCTGGCATCGTCACGCAACCTGTATACGACGAGCCTTTCGAGGTGGTGGTCAGCAAAGACCATCACTGGGCCAAACGGCACAGCATCAAGGCACAGGAACTCTCAGGCGAAAAAGTGCTGTTGCTCGATTCCGGGCACTGCTTCAGCAATCAGGTCGCTGAAGCTTGCCCGGATTTGGAACGCAAGGGAGCAGATATACAACAGGGCACCTCGTTTGAAACAATCCGCAACATGGTCGCCTCCGGCCTGGGCATCACCGTGCTGCCCGCTTCGGCAAACAGCGCGCGCTATCGCAATCGTTTGCTGCAGGTCATCCCGTTCGCCAAACCGGTTCCATCCCGGCGTATTGCGCTGGCATGGCGCAAGAGTTTTGCGCGCGGGCAGGCTATCGAGGCGCTTGCTAAAGCGATTGCGCAGGCCAAAATTTCCGGCATCAAGCTATTGCGATAGGTTCCCAGATGTCCAAACGTGATTTGCCCTACCGCGAGAACACATTCCTGAAGTGGAGCTACAGCCTGATTGCGCCGGTCTACGATCTGGTTGTGTCTCGCCCGCTGCTGGGTGCGCGCACCCAAATGCTGCGCACCCTGCCGACAGAACAGGCAAAGCGGGTATTGCTGAGTGGCATCGGCACCGGTCTCGATCTTCCCATGTTGCCGAAGCTGCATCACTACACCGCGCTCGACTTCAATGCCGCAATGCTGGAGCGCGCCAAGCCGCGCGGGGAGGGATTGCGCGTGGAATGGGTGTTGGGCGACAGTATGGCCTTGCCATTCTCAAAAGCGTATTTCGATCATGTCGTGCTGCACCTGATTCTTGCCGTGGTGCCCCATCCGGTAGAATGCCTGAGTGAAGCCGCCCGTGTGCTTAAACCCGGCGGCACCATTATCATCCTGGACAAATTCCTGCGCCCGCAACAAACCGCATTGCTGCGTCGCGCGCTTAATCCGTTGTCGCGCCGCATCGCCACACGCATGGATGTGGTGTTCGAAGAGGTATTAAGTGCAGTGCCGCAACTGCAAAAAGTCAGTGATATGCCGTTGCTCCTCGGAGGCTGGTTTCGCGGGATCGTGTTGCAGAAGAATTGAACGATATAAGGGAACAGGGTTCTGACCCCACGATATGATGCGGCGCTGAACTGAACAGGGCTGCAGGATCGTTGTATTATTCCTGTATCCACCAGACAAGGAGTTGCACGACATGCTGATCTGGTTAGAATTTCTGTTTTGCCTTGCCGTGATCGGCTACGCGGGCTACTTCCTGTCCCGCTATGGCGACATCATCGCCGAGAAAACCGGCATGTCCGCTTCATGGATCGGTCTCATCCTGCTGTCTACCGCCACCTCGCTGCCCGAGCTGGCGACCGGAATTTCTTCTGTTTCTTTCGCCAATGCGCCGAACATAGCAGTCGGCGACGTGCTGGGCAGCACGGTGTTCAACCTTGCCATCCTGGTGATGCTGGATGCATTGTATAAGCGCGAGACTCTGTATAGCCGTGCTGCGCAGGGACACATCCTGTCGGCTTCGCTGGGCTCGATATTGATCGCTTTTGCCGGCTTCAGCCTGCTGCTGGACAAGGCGGGGATGAGCCTGGAGTTCTATCATGTGGGGTATTACTCACCATTCATCGTGCTGGTCTACCTGGTTGCGATGCGCGCCGTTCACAGCTATGAGCGCCGCACTTTGGCCGAATACACCGAGGAGTCTGCCGAACGCTATCCAGAGGTGACGCTGCGCAGCGCTGTCAAGGGTTACGCGCTGGCCGCAGGCGCTGTGGTGGTGGCCGGTACATGGCTGCCGTTCATTGCTAATGACTTGGCAGAAATGCTGGGTTGGGGTCAGAGTTTTGTCGGCACCCTGCTGGTGGCGGGAGTGACCTCGGCGCCGGAAGCGGCGGTCACGATTTCGGCATTGCGCATCGGCGCGCTGGACATGGCGATCGCCAACCTGCTGGGCAGCAACCTGTTCGACATCATCATTCTGGCCATCGACGATTTGTTTTATACAAAAGGGCCGCTGCTTGCCAACGTTGATGTCAGCCACGCGCTGACCGCATTTACCGCGGTGATGATGAGTTCCCTGGTGGCCGTGGGTCTGACCTTCCGTCCCCAGCACCGCGCGGTGCTGGGACTTACCTGGGTGAGTCTGGGATTGTTCATGCTGTATGTGCTCAACTCATGGTTGCTGTTCGAACATGCACACTAACGTGAAATTCGCACAGCGATTCTTTTGTTCCTTCGCCCGCTTGCGGGAGAGGGTTAGGGAGAAGGGAACGGGCAGTTTCACTAAAGGTTATTTCTGCCATGCCCGTTGACAACATCAACTGGCACACGCTGACCGCCGACGAAGCCGCACAACGCCTCGAGACGACTCCGAACGGCCTGGACTCGGAGCATGCAGCCAGACGGCTGGCGCATTTCGGCGCAAATGAATTAAAGGAAAAGCGCGCGCGTTCAACGTGGAGCATGCTGCTCGACCAGTTTTCCGATTTCATGATCATCGTGCTGATCGTCGCGGCGGTCATTTCCGGCATCGTGGGTGATATCGAGGACACCGTCGCCATCATCGTGATCGTGATCCTGAATGCGGTGATCGGGTTCGTCCAGGAATACAGGGCGGAGCGCGCGATGGAGGCGCTGAAACGCATGTCCGAATCGGGAGCGCATGTGTTGCGCGACGGGCACCCGAAAATCATCAATGCCTCCGAACTGGTCCCTGGCGATGTGGTGCTGCTGGAAGCGGGCAATGTGGTTCCCGCCGATCTGCGCATTATCGAAACAGCGCGGCTCAAGATCGACGAGTCTGCGCTCACTGGAGAATCGGTCGCTGTGGAAAAGCAGAACGGCGCACTCGATATGTCTGACATGCCGCTGGGAGACCGGCTCAATCTTGCCTACAAGGGCACCATCGTTACCTACGGGCGCGCGCGCGCCATGGTGGTGGCGACCGGCATGAACAGCGAATTGGGCAAGATCGCCGCACTGCTCAGCGAAGACGGCGAGATGAAAACGCCGATGCAAAAAAGACTGGCGATATTCGGCAAGCGATTGGCATTGGCGGCACTGTCGATCTGTTTTCTGGTGTTCATCGTCGGTGTGCTGCGCGGTGAGCCGTTGCTGCTGATGTTCATGACCGCGATCAGCCTTGCGGTGGCCGCCATACCCGAGGCCCTGCCCGCTGTCGTGACGATCTCCCTTGCGCTTGGTGCGCGCAAGATGGTCAGGCAGCACGCGCTGATCCGCCGCCTGCCCGCTGTCGAAACACTGGGCTCGGTCACTTTTATCTGTTCCGACAAGACCGGCACGCTTACCCAGAATAAAATGCACGTGACGGCGATCTACACTGATGGTGCGTTATTAGACCTGTTGCGGGATGTGAAGAAGGCTGAGTCATGGCCGGAATTTTTCCACGCCCTGGCGTTAAGCAACGATGCGCATCTGGATCGCCATAACAAGGCACAAGGCGAACCGACCGAGGCAGCCCTGTTGCATGCCGCGCAAACTGCGGGTTACGACAAAACAGCACTGGAGCAGGTCGCGCCACGTCTCAAGGAATTGCCGTTCGATTCCGAGCGCAAGCGCATGACCACGTTTCACGGTGCGGCTGGAGATGTCATCGCATATACCAAGGGTTCGCCCGAATCGATATTGCCCCGCTGCAATCGTGTGCTGATGGCCGGAGCAGAACGAAACATCGATCAGGCAGGATTGTTGGGGCAGGCCGAAACCATGGCTGCAGGCGGGCTGCGGGTACTGGCGGTCGCGTATCGCCGCTGGACCATGTTGCCCGCGAGCGAACAGCCTGACGAGCTGGAACGCGAGCTGGTATTTCTCGGCTTCGTCGGCCTGATCGATCCGCCGCGCGGTGAAGCGGGGGAAGCGGTGGCGCAATGCAGATCCGCGGGCATCACGCCGGTGATGATCACCGGAGACCATCCCGCCACCGCGCGCGCCATCGCGAGCCAGCTCGGCATCCTTTCGGGCAGCGACGGGCGTGTGATGACCGGGGTAGAGCTGGCGTCGCTCGATCAGGAGGCGTTCGAAGCCGAGGTAGAGCAGGTGCGGGTTTATGCGCGTGTCGATCCCGCACAGAAGATCAGGATCGTCAGGGCGCTGCAGGACAAAGGCGAAGTGGTGGCGATGACCGGCGACGGCGTCAATGACGCGCCCGCTCTCAAGGCTGCGAACATCGGTATCGCGATGGGCAAGGGCGGCACCGACGTTGCGCGCGAAGCGGCACACATGGTCCTGCTTGACGATAACTTCGCCACTATCGTGCACTCGGTGCGCCAGGGGCGGCGCATCTTTGACAACATCCGTAAATTCATCAAGTACACCATGACCAGCAACGCGGGAGAAATATGGACCATCTTCCTCGCGCCGTTCCTTGGCCTGCCGATCCCGCTGCTGCCCATTCACATCCTGTGGATCAACCTGGTAACCGATGGCCTGCCCGGACTGGCACTGACTGCCGAACCGGCCGAGCGCGGCATCATGCGCCGCCCGCCGCGTCCGCTCCGGGAAAGCATCTTTGCGCACGGCATGTGGCAGCACATGATCTGGGTCGGTTTGCTGATGGGCGGGGTGTGTCTGCTGACCCAGGCGTGGGCATTGCATACCGGATCGGCACACTGGCAGACCATGGTGTTCACGGTGCTCACCCTCTCCCAGATGGGGCATGTGCTTGCCATACGCACCGAAAAGGAGTCGCTGTTCGGTACCGGCATGTTTGCGAACCCGCTGTTGATATTTGCCGTGCTGCTCACTTTTGCACTGCAGATGGCAACGGTCTATGTGCCGATATTCAACCCGATCTTCAAAACAGAAGCGCTGAGCATGGGCGAACTTTTACTGTGCCTTGCCTTGTCCAGCGTGGTGTTCTTTGCAGTAGAGGTCGAGAAATTGCTTGTGCGACATGGGTGGATTTATCGCGGGGGTTGACCGCGTGATGATGCGCGCATTGCATCAAGTTGTCGGCCGAAGCACTTTTTAATCTGGCTAACAGCCTATCGATATCTCACCGCGAACGGGTAGAATGTATTGCGTTGGCAGTATTGCCGAAGTGACTTGCCTGAATGACTTTCCGCGGAGACATACTGATGAAACGCCTAATCCTGTTGGTATCCATGCTGTTCATGCCGCTGATGGCATATGCCTCGGAAGGTGTAGAACGTCTCGACCTGACCAATAGCTGGGTGGGTATTTTTTCCGTGGTGTTGTTCTTTATCGCCTACCTGGCGGTGATGGCCGAGGAATTCACGCTGCTGCGCAAATCCAAGCCGGTGATGCTGGCGGCCGGGATCATCTGGGCGCTGATCGCCTGGTACTACCAGTCGCATGGCATCCCGCATGTGGTCGAAACGGCGCTGCGCCACAACCTGGAAGAGTATGCGGAGCTGATGCTGTTCCTGATCGTCGCGATGACATACATCAACGCGATGGAGGAACGCAATGTGTTCGAGGCGCTGAGGTCCTGGCTGATCAGTAAAGGGTTCAGTTATCGCGCGCTGTTCTGGGTGACGGGCTGGATCGCCTTCTTCCTTTCGGGTCTGGCTGACAACCTGACCACGGCATTGCTGATGGGTGCGGTGGTCGTGGCGGTGGGGCATGGCAACCGGAAATTTGTGGTGCTGGGCTGCATCAATCTGGTTGTGGCGGCCAACGCCGGCGGGGCATTTTCTCCTTTCGGCGATATCACTACCCTGATGGTGTGGCAGAAGAACATCATCGCCAGCAACGGGCCGATCGGATTCTGGACATTCTTCTATCTGCTCATCCCCTCCATGGTAAATTTCGTCGTGCCGGCGGTGGTCATGCATCTCTTTGTGCCGTCCGGGAAACCCGAAGGCGGCGGCGAGATGGTCGGTATGAAACGCGGCGCACTTACCATCGTGGCCTTGTTCATCTTCACCATTGCATTGGCGGTAAGTTTCCACAGCAAGCTGGGATTGCCACCGGTCATCGGCATGCTGACCGGGATGGGCGTGCTGAAATTCTATGCTTTCTATCTCAGGATAACCACCAGCGGGCGGGCACAGGCACATGCTTCCGAGATCGGCAGCCCGATCGCATTTGACATTTACCGCGAGGTGGCACGCTCCGAATGGGATACGTTATTTTTTTTCTATGGCGTGGTGATGTGCGTGGGCGGACTCGGTTTCATCGGCTACCTCGGCATGATTTCCCAGATCATTTACGTCGACTGGGGTGCCACCCATGCCAACATTGCCGTTGGTGTGATCTCTGCCGTGGTGGACAACATCCCGGTGATGTTTGCGGTGTTGACCATGCAACCCGATATGTCCATCGGGCAATGGTTGCTGGTGACATTGACTGCGGGCGTGGGCGGTTCGTTGCTGTCGATCGGCTCCGCGGCAGGTGTGGCATTGATGGGGCAGGCGCGCGGTGTCTATACTTTCTTCGGCCACCTCAAGTGGACACCGGTGATTGCGCTGGGCTACGCGGCCAGCATAGCCGCGCATATGGCGCTCAATCATGTTTTGTTTTGAGTGCCGACTGCGCAGATCAAACAGATTAGGGATTTGCAGGTAAAGCTTATTCAACTCGCATGTATGAAACAATACGGCTGCGAGAGCTTGCAGGTTTTATGACGAGCGCAGCTGTGGCGCTAAGGCAAGGTGGATAGCGTTATGTCCTGTCGCTATGACATGGCATAAGTATTGCTGCACTGATGGCTGCACATTCATTTTCGACAAGGTGAAACATGTTGTTCGACGCATACTTGATAATGAAATTAACCTTGGAGAAAAGATGAAACGCGTTATCACGATGTTGTTCCTGCTGTTCATGCCGCTGATGGCATATGCCTCGGAAGGTGTAGGTCGTCTCGACCTGACCAATAGCTGGGTGGGTATCACCTCCGTGGTGTTGTTCTTCATCGCCTACCTGGCGGTGATGGCCGAGGAATTCACCCATCTGCGCAAATCCAAGCCGGTGATGCTGGCGGCCGGGATCATCTGGGCGCTGATCGCCTGGTATTACCAGTCGCATAACATACCGCACGTGGTCGAAACGGCACTGCGCCACAACCTGGAAGAGTATGCGGAACTGATGCTGTTCCTGATCGTTGCGATGACTTACATCAATTCCATGGACGAACGCAATGTGTTCGAAGCACTGAGGTCCTGGCTGATACACAAAGGATTCGGCTATCGCGCGCTGTTCTGGGTGACGGGGATACTGGCATTTTTCATTTCATCGGTCGCAGACAACCTGACCACGGCATTGCTGATGGGCGCGGTGGTCATGGCGGTGGGGCATGGCAACCGGAAATTTGTGGTGCTGGGCTGCATCAATCTGGTTGTGGCGGCCAACGCCGGCGGGGCATTTTCTCCTTTCGGCGATATCACTACCCTGATGGTGTGGCAGAAGAACATCATCGCCAGCAACGGGCCGATCGGATTCTGGACGTTCTTCCATCTGTTCATACCTTCGTTTGTGAATTTTGCCGTGCCGGCGGCAATCATGAGTTTCTTTGTGCCCAATGAAAAACCCGCAACCGGCGGGGCGACGGTCAGGATGAAACCGGGTGCGCTTGTCATCGTTGCATTGTTCATGTTCACCATCGCACTCGCGGTTGGTTTCCATAGTTTTCTTCAGCTGCCGCCGGTGATCGGCATGCTGACCGGATTGAGCCTGTTGAAGTTCTACGCATACTTTCTGAAAACCGCCGACAAACGCTCCCGCTCGGGCTATTCGCCAAATGAGAACATCGGCAGCCCGGTTGCATTTGACATATACCGCGAGGTGGCGCGTGCAGAATGGGATACCTTGTTCTTCTTCTACGGGGTGGTAATGTGCGTGGGCGGGCTCGGGTTTGTCGGCTATCTGGCTATGACTTCCCATGCGATCTATGGCGGGTGGGGAGCAACCAACGCCAACATCGCCATCGGCTTGATCTCCTCTGTTGTAGACAACATCCCGGTGATGTTTGCGGTGTTGACCATGCAGCCCGATATGTCCATCGGACAATGGCTGCTGGTGACGATGACTGCCGGGGTTGGTGGTTCGCTGCTGTCGATTGGCTCTGCGGCGGGCGTGGCTTTGATGGGGCAGGCACGCGGCGTTTACACCTTCTTCGGTCACCTGAAATGGATTCCGGTGATCGCGCTGGGCTACGCGGCAAGCATCGCCGTACACCTGTTGATCAACCATAGTTTGTTCTGATGTCGGGGGTGGGGGATGTGATACGAATTCAGGACTGGCAGTTTGAGCTTGACGCGGCACTGCCACTGCACATAAAATTCCCGACCATTTAATTAAGGTAATAACGCCATGAGCACAGATATCCAGCAACGTATCAAAGAACAAGTCACCACGCATCCGGTGGTGCTGTACATGAAAGGCAGTCCGCAGTTTCCGCAGTGCGGATTTTCCGCGAATGCGGTGCGCATACTTAACGCGCTGGGCGTGAAAGAATTGTTCACGGTGGACGTGTTGCAAGACCCGGAAATCCGCCAGGGTGTGAAGGATTACGCCAACTGGCCGACAGTCCCGCAGTTGTATATCAAGGGTGAGTTTGTCGGCGGCTCCGACATCATGACCGAGATGTACCAGAGCGGGGAACTCAAACAGTTGCTGGCTGACTAGCCCGAAGGTCATTCGTATTTCGATTGTTCGATGACGAATTTTCTATCCTTCATTCCAACTGAATAACTATCCCCGCTCCTGCCACATAGGGCAGGGATAGTGCAGTCGCCGCGTATCGATCCTATCAAGCCGGCTCACTATTCTTCTGTCGCAAGTGCTCGATATTTTCCGTTTGCCATAAAATCCAGGCAACGCGGCAAAGCCGATGCAATAAAAATTTCAACGCGCAATATTGCACGGCGTCCTTCCTGTGCTACAGTTATAGTAATTAATCAAGTAGCAGACTTAAATTGCAGATTTCTTTCGACTTGTGGGGGTAACAAGTCTTCAGAGTTGAAGCGGTGGGGAGTGATACGTTTTGAAACCGGACAAGTGATCAGTCAATGACAAATCTAATGCAAGAACACTTCATTAAAGAAAAAACACATCTACAACTACAACCTGTTGATGCGGCGGACTTGCTAATCGCCTATCTGGAACAAATCGGTGTCGAGTTTGTGTTCGGCGTGCCCGGCGGAGCGATCGAGCCGCTGTACAACGCGATGGCACGCAGCGCCCGGCGGGGCGGGCTGCGCCCGGTGGTCGCGCGCCATGAAACCGGAGCTGCATTCATGGCCGATGGTTACGCTCGTGAATCGGGCAAGCTCGGTGTGTGCTGTTCCACTTCCGGTCCGGGTGCCACCAATCTGATCACCGGCGTGGCGTGCGCTTATGAAAACGAGATCCCGATGCTGGTCATCACCGGCCAGCCTTCATTGCGTTTGCTGGGACGGGGCGCGTTGCAGGAAACATCCGGTGCCGGCTTGGACACCGTGGATATGTTTCGTACCTGCACACGCTACAGCGCACTGATATCCCATCCGGATCAACTGGAAAGACAATTGACCAATGCGTTGTTGGGTGCATACCATCCGACGCCCGGCCCGGTTCACCTGAGTATGCCGATGGATGTGTTGCGCACGACGATGAAAAGCGGCCCGGCCTACAATATGGCGCATTTGCTCAAGCCGCTCGCTGCAGTCGATGACGCTGCAGTTCGCGAATTGCAGGCGATACTGGCGCAGACGAAGAAAGTAGTGGTACTGATCGGCAGCGGTTGTGGCGAAGCAGTAGAACTCATCATCGAGTTGGTGGAAAGAATGGGCGGAGTGTTTGTGGTCACGCCGGATGCCAAGGGGTTTATCAGCCCGCGCCACCCTTTGTACCGCGGCGTGTTTGGTTTTGCCGGCCACCGGACCGCCGTTGCAGCGATGGAAGATAAGGATGTGGACCTTATTCTGGTCGTCGGCTCCAACCTTAGCGAGTGGACCAGCAATGGCTGGAGCGAAGCGGTGCTGAACAACCGGCTGGTGCATGTTGACCCCCTCGAGTCCCACCTGGCGCGCTCCCCGATGGCGCGCCTGCATGTGCGCGGCGCGATTCGCCCGGTGTTCGAGCGGGTGCTGCGAACGCTACGCAGAGAAGGCCCCGAAGAGATTTCAGTAGGCGAAAAGCGAAAATTCAAAAAGGTTACGGTTGATGATCCGTTCAAACCTGCGTCCGTCGACGCAGCCATCAAACCCCAGTATCTGATGCGCGAACTCGGCTGGCGCAGCCCACCCGACACGCGTTTCCTGACCGATACCGGCAACAGCACGATATGGGGGATTCATAATCTAGCGATGCACGATCACCGTCCCAGCACAGGTGGCTGGATACGCGTCACAATGAATTTCGCGCCAATGGGCTGGGCGATCGGCGGCGCGGTGGGTACGGCGCTGGCAAACCG
>CAZCKZ010000044.1:0-10865 GCA_964499395.1 uncultured Gallionella sp.
TACAGTCCTTATCCGATCAGCCGCCATCCGAGCGATTGGGGCTGGCCTGCTGGCGATCTGCGGCCAGCTAATATCTTTGACGATGTCGATATCCTTGAGCGCGACTTCACCCTCCTTGAGGAAATGAATGCCAATGCCATCCGCATCTGGAAGGGCAACGACACACAAGAAGGCACGCGCTATCCGGCCAAACTCACCCCAACAACATTTGATCGTGCTCAAGATCACGGCCTCAAAATTATTGCCGGTTTCTGGCTGGAACCGGAAGGCTTCTTTGAAGGACAAGTCTTCAACCGCTTGACGGATTATACAGATGAAGTTGTGCGCCAGGATATCCTCACCCGCTTTGAGGCCTATGTGAGAGAATTTAAGGATCATCCCGCGCTTCTGTTCTGGGCGCTGGGCAATGAAAACAACCTCTACTTCTCCAATGATTACAAGCAGGTGCTGGCTTTCTACTCGCTGGTTGAAGAAATGGCTCAGCTGGCCAAGACCATCGAAGGCGAGACAGCTCATCCGGTTGCCCTGGTGAACGGTGAAATCGAAAATATCGGGAAGGCGCTTAACCGCAGGGTACCTGCGGCCGGCCGGCTGGTACCTTCGATCGATATCTGGGGAGTTAATGCGTATCGCGGTTCATCCTTCGGCGACCTGTTTAAAGAATACGAAAAAATGTCTAAAAAGCCGCTGTGGATTTCCGAATTCGGCGCGGATGCATGGCATACCCTTGATCTGAACAATCCTGATAACGGTATCGAGATGCAGGAGACGTTGAAAGCATTGCAGCCGCGCTTCAGGGAGCACGGTTGGCCGGAAATTCAGGTTGGCGTGGGTATCAATACCGGGCGGGTCAGCGTCGGCAACATGGGTTCGGAAGTCCGCGTTGCCTACACGGTAATGGGTGACGAAGTAAACCTGGCTTCACGCCTGGAAGGTATTACCAAGCAATACGGAGTGGGCATCATCGTTGGTGAAAATACCCGCCACCTGGTGAATGAATTTCTGTATCGGGAACTTGACCACGTGCGGGTAAAAGGTAAAGATAATCCCGTGGCGATTTACGAGCCGATCGCATTGATCAGTCAGGTTAGCAAAGCACTGCATGACGAAGTCAAGTTATTTCACGAAATGCGTCGCCTGTATCGCAAGCAGGATTGGGAGCAGGCGGAATTGCAGCTGATGAATTTGCAGCGCATCTCTCCCGATTTGGCCCTGTACAGGCTCTATGCAGAGCGAATCGCCTATTTTCGCAACAATCCACCGAATGAGGATTGGGACGGTGTGTTTGTGTTCCACGCCAAGTAACCCGATAAACCAACAGGATGTACTGGACAGGATGAAACTAAGAGTGCTGGGATGCAGCGGCGGAATCGGTGGCAATCTGCGCACCACATCGTTCCTGCTTGATCATGACGTGCTTATCGATGCCGGCACCGGGGTGGGCGAACTCAGCCTGACGGAACTCGCCATGATTGACCATGTTTTTATTACACACTCCCATCTTGATCATATCTCCAGTATTCCGTTCATGGTCGACAGCGTTGGTTTCATGCGTGATCGCCCATTGACTGTTTACGCAAGCGAGGAGACACTGGATATTCTCAAGCAACATATTTTCAACTGGAAAATCTGGCCGGATTTCGTCGAAATCCCCAATGCACAGCACCCCTACATGTGTTACCAGGAAATGGAGCTG
The DNA here is from genome assembly GCA_964499395.1 of uncultured Gallionella sp. Taxonomy (GTDB): domain Bacteria; phylum Pseudomonadota; class Gammaproteobacteria; order Burkholderiales; family Gallionellaceae; genus Gallionella. The sequence goes on from CAZCKZ010000044.1 coordinate 1,697, forward strand.
GGCAAGACCATCGTCCTGAACGATCGCAGAATAACTTCTGTCCCGGCCAATCATGTTGTGCCCGCGGTTGGCTATCATCTGGACAGCGGCAAGGCGAGTCTGGTATTTAGCGGAGATACCACCATTAATGATGCGTTTTGGGACGTGGTCAACAAAATAGAAAATTTGCGTTACCTTGTCATCGAGACTGCATTTTCAAACAGTGAAAAGGATTTGGCGGAAATTTCCAAGCATCTGTGTCCCAGCATGCTCGCGGTAGAGTTGGAGAAATTCCAGGGCGATGCAAAGGTATTCGTCACCCATCTCAAGCCGGGTGAGCTTGAACTGACCATGCGGGAGATAGAAGACAGCGTGCGCGGGCTGTCCCCCCAAATGTTGTTGAACAATCAGGAGTTCGAGCTTTGAGTGTGGGCGATGAATCACATACAGGCAATACAATTCCGGCTGGCAATGACGGTTTGATTCCCGGCACAATAGCAGCCTAATGAGACGCGTCAAGGAGTGATATGAGTACAGTGATGACAGCTAATAGCACAACGAAAAATGCCGGTGATATGGCCCTCAGGCTCGAATTCACCAAGAATCTCAATCAAGTCAACAACAAGATACACGCCACCGGCAATGTTGATGAAATCATGCTTGAGGTCAGCAAGGACATCTGCGCGCTGTTCAATGCGGACCGGCTGACTATCTATGTCGTGGGTGAAGACAATATATCCCTTGTTTCCAAGGTCAAGACCGGGCTCAATTCTTTCAAGGATCTCAAATTACCCATCGCTGAACAAAGCCTTGCCGGTTATTCGGCAATGCATAAAAAGCTGCTTAACATCAAGGACGTTTACGATGAAAAGGAACTGGCGCAGTACAGCGCGCATCTGCGTTTTCTGCAGGAAGTGGACAAACGTACCGGATATCGCACCAAACAAATGCTGGTTGCCCCGATTCTCGATGCGGGCAGCGGTGACCTGGTCGGCGTAATCCAGGTCATCAATAACAAGGCTGGCGTTCCCTTTACGACGATGATCGATGAAGGCGTGCAGGAACTGGCCCAGACCATGGCGGTGGCATTGCGCCAGCATCAGCGGCAGCAACACAGTTCGGCCAAGACCAAATACGATTATCTGGTTGCCGATGCGGTGCTTTCCGCTGCCGAATTCGAATTGGCGGCACGCACCGCACGGCGCAAGGGCATAGATATCGAGGAAGTGTTGCTGGACGAATTTCAAGTCAGTCCCGCAGCTTTGGGCAAGGCACTGTCCAGCTTTTTTGGTGTCCCGTACCAACCATACCGGGGTGATCGAATCAAGCCTGCCGAGTTGCTGAAGAACCTGCGACGCGAGTATGTGGAAAGCAGTCATTGGATTCCTATCGAGGAAACCCAGGAAGGGCTGATGATCCTGACCACCGATCCGGAGCGGATCCAGGCTTCTCGGGTGGTCAACAACATTTTCTCCAAGAGTCGTCTGAACTATCAGGTTTGCTCGCAACGCGAGTTCAAACAAACCCTTGATTTGTTCTATGGCGGCAGCTCTGCTTCTGATGGCAGCGGCGTTCTTGCGGGCGATGAGTCGTCCATGGACGATTTGTTGAATATCATGGGCGGGGAAGAGGAAGAGATTTCCGGGATCAGCCAGGAAGATGTCAGCGCTGCCGCAGATAACGAGTTGGTCAAACTGGTCAACAAGGTCATCATCGATGCTTACCGGATGGGCGCTTCGGATATCCATATCGAACCGGGACCGGGCAAAGCCAAGACGGTGATTCGGGTGCGCAAGGACGGTTCATTGATGAACTATATCGAAGTGCCGTCCACCTACCGCAACGCGCTGGTGACACGCCTCAAGATCATGTGCGACCTGGATATTTCCGAGAAGCGCAAACCGCAGGACGGCAAGATAAAGTTCAAGAAATTCGGCCCGCTGGATATCGAATTGCGTGTTGCGACCATTCCTTCACAGGGTGGAGTGGAAGATGTGGTGATGCGTATTCTGTCCTCCGGCGAGCCATTGCCGCTTGAAAAAATGGGCTTTTCGGTCCGTAACAACGAACTGATTCAGGAGACGGTGAGCAAACCCTATGGCTTGTTCTTTGTGTGCGGCCCAACCGGTTCCGGTAAAACCACCACGCTGCATTCCATCCTCAAATACATCAACAAACCGGACACCAAGATATGGACGGTCGAAGATCCGGTGGAAATCACCCAGAAGGGTCTGCGCCAGGTGCAGATCAACAAAAAGGCCGGGCTGGATTTCCCGACCATCATGCGCGCATTTCTGCGTGCCGATCCGGATGTGATTATGGTCGGCGAAATGCGCGACAAGGAAACCGTATCCATCGGTATTGAAGCTTCGCTGACCGGCCATTTGGTGTTTGCCACGCTGCACACCAACAGCGCGTCGGAATCCATCGTTCGCCTGCTGGATATGGGTATGGATCCGTTCAATTTTGCCGATGCATTGCTGGGTATTCTGGCCCAGCGTTTGGCAAAGCGCTTGTGCGGCGATTGCAAAAAGCCGCATATCGCGACAGCCGATGAAATCAAGCTGATGCTTGATGAATACAGTAACGAACTGGCCAATACCGTGACTTGGAAAAAAGATCCGGGTGCAGCGATGAAGGCCTTGTATGCCGAGTGGCGAAAGCTGTTTGCCGATGACAAAGGGCAGTTCACGATCTATGAACGGGTTGGTTGCGATAAATGCATGAACACCGGTTATCGCGGGCGAATCGCTCTGCATGAATTGCTGCTTGGTACAGATCCTGTGAAAAAAGCCATTCAGGAACATGCTCGGGTCGCCGAGTTATTAGCCATCGCACTGGATGAGGGAATGCACACCCTGAAACAGGATGGTATGGAGAAAGTACTGCAAGGCATTACCGATATGCATCAGGTGCGGGCAGTTTGCATCAAATAATATAATCGCATGAATTCTTCGGACAACCTGCTTAATCGTCTCAAGGATCTCAATGAGATCGGCATCGCCCTGTCCCAGCAGCGCAATCTCAATAACTTGCTGGAAATTATTCTGTTTGCGGCGATGCGCATTACACATGCTGACGCTGGCACGCTCTATCTGCATGAACAGCAACAGCGGGTGTTGCGCTTTGAAATCCTGCGCAACAATACACTCAATATTGCGATGGGTGGAACCAGCGGTGTACCGATTACCTTCTATCCCATCCAGCTTTATGACCAATCAGGCAGTCCCAATCACGCCATGGTGGTGAGTCACTCGGCACTCAGCGGTGAAACGGTGAATATCCCCGATGCGTATATGGCCGAAGGCTACGATTTTTCCGGCACCAAAAAATTTGATGCAAAGACCGGTTATCGTTCCCAGTCATTTTTGACTGTTCCGATGCGCAATCACGAGAACGAAGTGATCGGTGTGCTGCAATTGATCAATGCGCTGGATCAGGAAAACGGCGCGATCATCCCGTTCTCAAGGGATGACCAGCAGTTGCTGGAATCGCTGGCTTCGCAGGCGGCCATCGCCCTGACGAATCGTCATCTCATCAATCAACTGGAAGAGTTGTTCGAATCCTTCATTCAATTAATCAATACTGCAATTGACGACAAATCACCCTATACCGGCGGCCACTGCGCGCGCGTGCCCGCACTTACCATGATGCTGGCTGAAGCAGTCAATCGTACTACCCAAGGTCCTCTCAAGGATTTTGTGATGACAGACAAGGATAGGCATGAGTTGAAAATTGCCGGCCTGCTTCATGACTGCGGCAAAATCACAACGCCTGTGCATGTGGTGGACAAGGCCACCAAATTGCATACGCTCTTCGATCGAATTCATTTGCTGGACACTCGTTTCGAAGTGCTCAAACGCGATGCCGAGATCGCGATGTTGCGCGAAATTGCGGTAGCAGGTGCCGATGTTCAACGCATCGAGTCTGCCCGGCAAAATTGTACGGCGCGAGCAATGCAGTTTGACCAGGATCGTGAATTCCTGCGGCAATGTAATGTTGGCAGCGAGGAAATGTCTGCCGAGGCGCAGGAGCGGGTACGCCGGATCGCTGCCTATCAGTGGCAAAATGTCGATGGAAAGCCGGGCAATTTTCTCAGTGAGGACGAAGTCGAGAATCTCACCATACGCGCCGGTACGTTGACAACTGCGGAACGTGCAATCATCAACCACCACATCGATGTCACCATCAAGATGCTGGAATCGCTACCCTGGCCGAGACATCTCAAGAATGTCCCTGAATATGCCGGCGGGCATCACGAACGCATGGACGGCAAGGGATATCCGCGCGGACTGACGCGTGACCAGATGTCGGTGCAGGCCAGAGTCATGGGCATAGCGGATATTTTTGAGGCGCTTACCGCCAAGGACAGGCCGTACAAGAAGGGCAAAACCCTTACCGAATCCCTGTCGATACTCGGCAAGTTCAAACTGGGTGGACATATCGACCCCGACCTGTTCGATATCTTCATGCGCGAGAAAGTCTATCTCGACTATGCCAGACAATTCCTTGCGCCCGAGCAGATAGACGATGTGGATGTGAGCAGGATACCGGGGGTAAATTTGATTCCCTAGCCAGACAATACTGCCAAAAATCGTCAATTAGTGACGGAATTGAGTTGTTCACTGCTGTCATAAATTACGGATTTTAATAAAGTTACTTTATAAACAATTAGATGTAATGTTGGCACGACTATTGCGGTAATATACGTCGACACATGGTTTTAATGTGTTCAATTCAAACCAAGGAGCTTTATCATGATGAAAAACATTCAGAAAGGTTTTACCCTGATCGAACTGATGATCGTGGTTGCGATTATCGGTATTCTGGCTGCCGTGGCGATTCCTGCCTACGGCGATTACACTGCGCGTGCGCAAGCTGCGGAAGCCTTCACGCTGATGGACGGTATGAAGACACCATTAACCGAGCTCTATACATCGAACGGGGATTTCTTCGTCAATGTCGCCAGCGGTATCACTGCCATTACTTCAGGCAAATATGTCAACGACATACTTGTTGGTGGATCAGCTTACTCTGCAACTAACCATACACCCGCGACAGCTGGTAGCTTGACCAGTGTACAGGCGGACTTTAAAAATTCGGGTATAAGCAGCAGGCTGTTGGCGGGTAGCGCATCAGGCGGTACTCCGTTGGCCGTGCATATGTACTATAACGCGGACGACGGCTCCTGGTCCTGCCAAAACGGCGATGCAAGCAATGACGTAGCGGCAACCACCGGTGGTGGTGAGCGTGCTATCCTGGGCGCAAACACCATACCTGCCAACGTGTTGCCCAAGTCTTGCGGTTAATATCTCCTCATAAGCTACCCCAGGGTAGTACTGCAAGCATAAGCCCCTCGCAAGAGGGGCTTTTTTTATCGGGCTTGCCTTGTTCCTCACGCATAACCAGCCGCTAGCTTGTCGTGCTTTGGCCGCTTGGCGGAATGGCCAGGGTTTGTCAAGAGGGCAGAAACGATATGTCCAGCAGCTAGCGCTTGGCGTTCGCATCCTGCATCTGGCGTAACTCGTTCAGATCGCTCTCGATGGATGAGAGCTGGTAGAAGCTTCCGCCCGCCTGTTTCGCCAATCGAAGCTGTTCGATCGCGGCATTCAGGTTGCCCTGCCAGGCATAGCTGTAAGCTTGTGCCTGATGCTGTTCCAAAGATTTGCCTTGCATTGCGTAGGCTCTGGCCTGCAGGTCATAAAGCGTGGTGTCGCTGGGGTGGCGGGTAACTTGTTCGGTGAGCAGCTTGACGGCGGTTTCCGGCTGGTTGTCTTGCAGCAGCAGGTCGGTGTAGTCATAAATCAGGGCGCGGTGCTGCGGAAAGTTCTGTATGGCGGTCCGGTAAAACGCCAGCGCCGCGGAGTCATTTTTTTCGGCGCGCAAAACTTCTCCCTCGAGGGTAGCTATCATCTCATTGTTACTGGATGCGGGGCTGGACTCGGCCTGTTTGAGCAGCAACGACATCTCACGGCCGGCTTTCGCGACCTGATTGTCGCGCAACAGCGAGCTCACCAGTCCATAGCGTTGCGCAATCGGATTGCCGAAATTTTGCGGTCCCAGTGCGGCGCTGAAATAAGCGATGGCATCTTGGGCAGATTTTTGCGCGGCGATAAGTTTGGTGCGCACCAGCTGAAAATCGAGGCTATCCGGGATCAGAAGGTAGGGCAGATTGCGTACGCGGTTTTCGATTTCCGCGATACGGTCGCTGGTGATCGGGTGGGTGCGCATATAGTTGGGCGTATTGCCGTCAAGCAGGCGCGATGCTTTTTGCAGCCGCCTCAGAAATTCTGGCATGGCATGGGTATTGAAGCCGGATTTTTCCAGCAGCTGCAGGCCGATGCGGTCCGCCTCTTCCTCGTAACCCCGTGTATAGTTCAGTCGCCGCTGTATATTGCCCGCCTGTACGCTGGCGATGGCCGCTTCCGACGCTTGCGGGTTGGTGCGTGCGGCGAGTATGGCGACGGCAATTGCTGCCATCGAGATCAGGCTGTTGCCTCGTTGCGCCTCTATCATGCGGGCCAGATGGTGTTGTGTGACGTGTGAAATTTCGTGGCTCAACACGGAGGCCAATTCCGATTCGCTTTGGGTGATGAGTATCAAACCGGCATTTACGCCGATGAAACCGCCCGGCAGCGCAAACGCGTTGACGCTGTAATCATTGACGGCAAAGAATTCAAAATTGAGAGCAGGTTCGGGACTGTTTTCGACCAGCCTGTCACCGATTTTATTCAGGTAATCGTTTACCTCTGAATCGTCCAGATATTGTTTGCTGGCACGAATCTGCATCATGCTTTGCAGGCCTATCTGCCGTTCCTGTTGAGGGGTAAGCGCGGACTGAGAGACATCGCCCAGATCGGGAAGCCCATCGCTCAATGCACAGGGCGGGAAGAACAACAGCAACAGCAGGGCCAATTTTTTCATGAAAGCTATGATAGTTGTTTTTGCATGCGGTTCACACTGTATTAAACGTCATATTGTTTCAAAGTGTATTCATCCCTTGTAGACAGCACGTTGCAAAATGCGCAGAATTGCGATGTTTTGAATTCCGCCTTCAGATAATGGACAAAATTGGCAAATATGAAATAGTTCGTGTGCTTGGTACCGGTGCGACCAGCACAGTGTACCTTGCTGAAGATCCGTTCAACAAGCAGCAAGTCGCCATCAAGTTTTTCAATCTGGGCATGTTGCACGACCCCAATCGCGCCAAGATTTACCGTAAGCTGCTGATGACCGAGGCATCGCTGGCGGGAAAATTGTCGCATCCGCATATCGCAAAGATTATGGATGCGGTAATGGAGGGCGATTTGAATTACGTGGTGATGGAATATGTCGAGGGCAGTACGCTTGAACAATATGCCGAAGTCGATACGTTGCTGCCGATCGGGAACATTGCGGAAATCATTTACAAGTGTTGCAAGGCTCTTGAATATGCGCAATCTCAGGGTGTGATTCATCGCGATATCAAACCTGCCAATATTTTGTTGCAAGGCGAATCCGACATCAAGATTTCGGATTTTGGCGCGGCGGCAGTCCAGAACCAGCAAACCACGCAGGTCAGCGGGGTGGGTTCCCCTGCCTATATGTCGCCGGAACAAGTCAAAGAGCTGAAACTGACCCATCAGACGGATATCTATTCACTGGGCGTGGTGATGTACAAGCTGCTCACCGGAAAACTGCCGTTTGACGCAAGCAACAATTTCAGCATGATCTATCACATCATCAACATCGATCCGCCGCCACCCAGTATGTTTCGTCCCGAAACGCCACCGGAGCTGGATGCGATTGTGCTACGTGCGATGGAGAAGGACACTTCCATGCGCTATCAGACATGGCAGGAGTTTTCGAACGATCTGGTAGGTTTCACCAGTCATTCTGAGCCCGCAAAAAACGAAATTCTTGATACCGAAAAGTTCGATACGCTGCGCAGTCTGGTGTTTTTCAGGAATTTCAGCGATGCGGAACTTTGGGAAGTGTTGCGCATCAGCGAATGGCGGAAAGTACCGGAATCCGAATACATCCTCCGTGACGGCGAAAGCGGACGCTCTTTCTACATCATGGGTCAAGGCACTGTGCGAGTGACAAAACAGGGACGGCTGTTGAGCCTCTTGCATCGGGGTGATTGTTTTGGTGAAATGGCGCACATTTTGGAGCGCAACTTCAAACGCAGTACCGACGTGATTGCCAAGAATGACGTGTTGTTGATCGAAATCAATCCCGATGTGCTGAAGCATGCCACCCCCGATTGCCGGTTGCAGTTCGGCGATGCCTTTTTGCGCATGCTGGTAAAGCGTTTGTCGGTTGCCAATACCCGTATCTCGCATTTGTTGGCAGATGATAATCAAACGGAAAATGAACAAGAAAATGCCTAGTGCCACGAACATGAACGGATTCAGGAATATCACCGTCGCTGAACTGCAGGAGAGGCTCGAACAGGGCGATCTGTGCCTGGTGGATGTGCGTACAGACGCGGAAATTTCACGCGGAAAAATTCCGCAGGGGGATCCTTTGCCGCTGCATTTGTTGCCGTTGCGTCTGGGCGGGATGGACAAGAATTTTGCCACTGTCTTCTATTGCCAGACAGGCGGACGTTCCGCTCAGGCTGCGGCTTTTGCCGCGGCGAATGGCTTTACCGATGCGTATAACCTGCAGGGCGGGATCGTTGCATGGGCGCAGGCCGGGTTGCCGATAGAACCATGAAGTTCGATGTCGAGCTGGATGCCCGCCGGCTGGCTTGTCCGTTACCTATTCTGCGTGCAAAAAAATCACTGTCGCAAATGAGCAGCGGGCAGGTGCTCAGGGTAACCGCAACCGACAAAGGCACGCCCAACGATTTTGCGGAATTTTGCCTGAAGACCGGCAACGAACTGCTGTCTTCGACGGCAGATGTCGGCGGGTTCGTTTTTTACCTGCGTCGCCGTTGATTTTTACCGATCCAGCTTGTTGCGCTGGGTTTGCAGCTGCGCCAGTGCCGCGCTGAATTCTTCCATGCGCTTGCGTTCCTGTTTCACCACTGTTGCGGGTGCGCGATCTACAAAGCTGCTGTTGGACAACTTTCCCAGCGTTTTGTTTATCTCGTTTTGCAACCGGGCGGTCTCTTTGTCCAGCCGTTCGCGTTCGGCTGCAATATCAATCTCAACCTTGAGCATCAGCCTGAATGCGCCGACGATAGCCACAGCGGCATCACCTT
>CAZCKZ010000045.1:0-10614 GCA_964499395.1 uncultured Gallionella sp.
CATCAATACCGGCGACGGACTGGGCATGGTGGCGCGTGCCGGGATTCCGCTCGAGGACATGGAGTTCTTCCAGTTTCACCCGACCGGTGTTTACGGCGCGGGGGTGCTGATCACCGAAGGGGTGCGCGGCGAGGGCGGTTATCTGGTCAACAAGAACGGCGAACGCTTCATGGAAAAGTATGCGCCGAACGCGAAGGATCTGGCCAGCCGCGATGTGGTATCGCGCGCGATGACCATAGAGATCAACGAAGGGCGCGGTTGCGGCAAGCACGGTGATCACGTCATGCTCAAACTGGACCATCTAGGCGAAGACGTGATCCGGCAGCGTTTGCCCGGCATCCGCGAGATTTCGCTGAAATTTGCCCACGTCGATCCGGCCAAAGCCCCGATCCCGGTCGTGCCCACCGCCCACTACATGATGGGCGGCATACCCACCAATTTTCACGGACAAGTCGTTGCACCTTACATGACCGGCCCCGACGAGGCGGTGCATGGCCTGTATGCGGTCGGTGAATGCGCCTGTGTGTCGGTTCATGGCGCGAACCGGTTGGGCTGCAATTCCCTGCTGGATTTAATGGTGTTCGGACGCGAAGCCGGCAGGCAGATCATTGAGGACTTGAAGAATAATCCGCATCCCAAACTCCTGCCGGCGGATGCCGCCGAGCGTCCGCTGGCACGTCTGGCACGCCTGGAAAACCAGAAAAACGGCGAGCGTGTGCCGGATGTCGGCGAAGCGATGCGCAGGGCCATGCAGAAACATTGCGGTGTTTTCCGCTTTCCGGGCTTGCTGGCCGAGGGTGTGGAGCAGATCAAACAGATCGCTGAGCGGGTCGCCAACACCGAGATCCGGGACAAGAGCAAGGTATTCAATACCGCGCGTATCGAGGCGCTGGAACTGGATAACCTGATCGAGGTCGCACAGGCAACCATGATCGCGGCAGAGGCGCGCAGGGAAAGCCGCGGTGCCCATGCGCGCGATGATTTCCAGCAGCGTGATGACGTGAACTGGCTCAAACACAGCCTGTATTTTCGCGAGGGACGCCGGCTTGATTACAAGCCGGTGCGGTTGAAACCGCTGACGGTTGAATCGTTCCCTCTCAAGGCACGGGTTTATTAGATCAATTTGCAACTGCTATTTATGAGGAGAGCAACATGAAAAAGTTGTTGTCGGGCGTGATGGTGTTTGGGCTGGTGAACTCTTCATTTGCATGGGCTGCAGGCAACGACGAATTATGGGAAGTGACCAGCAAGATGGAAATGCCGGGAATGCCTTTTGCCATGCCGGGACACACCAGCAGGATTTGCATCAAGAAGGGAAATGAAAATGACCCGAAGAATGCCATTCCCAAGGATAAAGACCAGGATTGCAAAATGACTGATATCAGGATTTCCGGCAATACGTCAAGCTGGAAAATGAAATGCGCGGGAGAACATCCGATGGCCGGGAGCGGTGAAATGACTCGTGGGGACGGCACATACAAAGGCAAGATGAAGATGCATTCCGAAGACGGCGACATGATGATGACTTATGAAGGCAGACGCATAGGCACCTGTCAGGCAAAACGATGATCTGTGTCGATGCCGAATTTGATTTATTCGCCTTGATTGGGAGCAGGCTATGAAGTTTCGTATCTACCGCTACAACCCTGACACGGATGCTGCGCCTTATATGCAGGACTACGAACTGGAAATCAGGCATGATGACAGCACCCAGGGGAAGATGCTGCTCGACGCGCTGTTATTGATCAAGGAGCAGGATGACAGCCTGTCGCTGCGCAAATCTTGCCGCGAGGGCGTATGCGGGTCGGATGCGATGAACATCAACGGCCGCAACGGGCTGGCATGTATTACGCCGCTGCATACACTCAAGGAACCGGTGGAATTGCGGCCGCTGCCGGGACTGCCGGTGATCCGCGATCTGATCGTGGACATGACGCAGTTCTTCAAGCAATACCATTCGGTCAAGCCCTACCTGATCAACAACGAGCCGCCGCCGGAAACCGAGCGGCTGCAATCGCCGGAGCAGCGCGCGCATCTGAACGGGCTGTACGAGTGCATCCTGTGTGGTTGCTGCACGACGTCCTGCCCGTCGTTCTGGTGGAACCCGGACAAGTTCGTCGGCCCGGCCGGATTGTTGCAGGCCTACCGCTTTGTCGCCGACACCCGCGATCAGGCTACCAGCGAGCGTCTCGACGATCTGGAAGATCCGTACCGCCTGTTTCGCTGTCACACCATCATGAATTGCGTGGATGTATGCCCCAAGGAATTGAATCCGACCGAAGCTATCGGGAAAATCAAGGATATGATGGTCAAGCGCATGGTATGAAAAACCTGGAACGTATACGCTGGCGGAGCAGGCGCGGTTTGCTGGAACTGGATATCGTGCTGGGCCGCTTCATCGACAGGCATTATGCGCAGCTCGACGAAGCCGGCCGGCAGGCGTTCGAGGAATTGCTGGATACACCCGACAACCCGCTCTGGGATATGATTGCAGGCGGACAAGAAGCGGCGCAGGAAAATCATCAGGCGCTGCTGGAATTGATCAGATCATGCTGAAAATACGCTAACACTGGAGGAGTATCGATGGAGAACAAGCAACGTTTCGCAACGCTGACCCTGGATGACGGACGCAGTATCGAATTGCCCGTCCTGTCCGGCGTTCTGGGTCCGGATGTGGTGGATGTGCGCGGCATCAACAAGCTGGGCGTATTCACCTACGATCCGTCATTTTCAGCCACAGCCAGTTGCACTTCGTCCATCACCTTCATCGACGGTGATGCAGGGTTGCTTTATTACCGCGGCTATCCCATCGAACAACTTGCCGAGAAATCGGAATTCCTCGAGGTTTGCTATCTGCTGAAGTACGGGGAATTGCCGAACGCCCAGCAAAAGGCCGCTTTCACGCAGAAGGTCACCATGCACACCATGGTGCACGACCAGTTGACCCGGTTCTACAATGGATTCCGCCGCGATGCCCACCCGATGGCGGTGATGGTGGGTGTGGTGGGGGCGCTCTCGGCGTTCTACCATGATTCCCTGGACATCAATAATCCGGAGCATCGCGAGGTATCGGCGATGCGTCTGATCGCCAAGGTCCCGACCATTGCCGCGATGGCCTACAAGTACAACACCGGCGAACCGTTCATGTACCCGAAGAACCGTTACAGCTACGTGGAAAATTTCATGTACATGATGTTCGGCGTTCCGTCGGAGGATTATGAGCAGAATCCGGTGCTGGTGCGCGCACTGGAACGCATCTTCATTCTGCACGCCGATCATGAGCAGAATGCTTCCACCGCAACGGTGCGCCTGGCCGGTTCCAGCGGGGCCAATCCTTTTGCCTGTGTCGCTTCCGGCATTGCCGCGCTGTGGGGTCCGGCGCACGGCGGGGCCAACGAAGCCGCGCTGAACATGCTGGAGGAGATCGGCGATGTATCGCGCGTGAAGGAGTACGTGCAGGGTGTGAAGGACAAGAAATACCGTCTGATGGGTTTTGGTCATCGTGTCTACAAGAACATGGACCCGCGCGCCAGCGTGATGCGCCAGACCTGTTACGAAGTGCTCAAGGAACTCAAGCTCGAAAATAACAAGCTGTTCGAGCTGGCGATGGAACTGGAGCGTGTCGCGTTGAGCGACCCGTATTTCATCGAACGCAAGTTGTATCCGAATGTGGACTTCTATTCCGGCATTGTGCTGCGCGCATTGGGCATTCCGACCAATATGTTTACGGTCATCTTTGCGCTGGCGCGTACCATAGGCTGGGTGTCGCAATGGAACGAGATGGTCGGGGATGCGGAACAAAAGATCGGCCGCCCGCGCCAACTGTATCGAGGCGCCGCCAAGCGCGATTACATTCCAGTGGAGAAGCGTTGAACAAACCGGTCAATTTCATGCAATGGATGCAGAACAGTTCGCTGCTGTTCGGCACCAATGCGCCTTTTGTCGAGGAGCTGTACGAGAAGTATCTCGTCGACCCGAAAAGCGTGCCCGAGGCGTGGCGTGGTTATTTCGATGCACTGCCGCCGCTGGCCAACGGGGCGCATGATGAACTGCACAGCCGCATCCAGCGCTCATTTGCAACTTTGCCGAAATCGGCCGCAAGCGCCGCACTGGCACCCATTGCAGACATGGAGCGCAAGCAGGTTTTCGTGCTGCAGCTCATCAATGCGCACCGCTTCCTCGGCGTGCGTGTCGCCAATCTCGATCCGCTGAACCGTTTTGCCAAACCGGTGGTCGCCGAGCTTGACCCGGCGCATTACTTCCTGGCCGAGTCCGACATGGATACCACTTTCGACACCGGTTCGCTGGTAGCAGAAGCACGCATGACCTTGCGTGAAATTCTCAAGTTGTTGCGCCAGACCTATTGCGGCAGTATCGGCGCGGAATACATGTATATCAGCGATGTCGCGCAGAAACGCTGGATACAGAATCGTTTGGAAAGCTCGCGCGGACAGGCCGGTTATGATGCCAGGACGAGGCGCCGCACCCTGGAACGCATCACCGCCGCCGAGACGCTGGAGCGTTATCTGCACACCAAGTTCGTCGGACAGAAGCGCTTCTCTCTTGAAGGCGGCGAAACATTGATTGCGGCGCTCGACCATTTGCTGCAACGTGCCGGCGAGCAGGGTGTGCAGGAAGCCGTGATCGGCATGGCGCATCGCGGGCGTCTGAACGTGCTGGTGAATATTCTCGGCAAGCAGCCGGGCATGTTGTTCGCCGAATTCGAGGGAATCCATGCCGAACATCTTTCTTCAGGCGACGTCAAATACCACCAGGGCTTTTCCGCAGACATAGGCACGCCGGGCGGAGAGCTGCATGTTGCGCTGGCATTCAATCCATCACATCTTGAGATCGTCGATCCGGTGGTGGAAGGTTCGGTGCGCGCGCGCCAGCATAGACGCAAGGATCATGACGGTTCAAAAGTGATCCCGATACTGATCCACGGAGATGCTGCGTTCGCTGGACAGGGCGTGGTGATGGAAACGCTGGCCATGTCACAGACACGGGGCTACGGCACCGGCGGCACGGTGCATATCATCGTCAACAACCAGATCGGCTTCACCGCATCCGACTCGCGCGACGTACGGTCCAGCACCTATTGCAGCGACGTGGCGAAAATGATCGACGCGCCGATCTTCCACGTGAATGCGGACGATCCGGATGCGGTATCGCTGATCAGCGAGATCGCGCTGGATTACCGCATGAATTTCAACAAGGATGTGGTGATCGATCTGGTGTGCTTCCGCAAGCTGGGACACAATGAGCAGGACGAGCCGCTGGTCACCCAACCGTTCATGTACAGCTTCATTCGCCAGCATCCCGGCACACGCGCCTTGTATGCCCAGCGTCTGGAGGCGCAAGATGTGATCCAACCCGGTGAAGCGGACGAGATGGTCGCAACATACCGCAAGGCGATGGATGAGGGCCGCAATTCGATCCACCCCGCTCTTGAAGTCCGCAAAGGCAAGTCTGTAGCCGACTGGACCAGGTTCAAGAACGATGTGCCCTGGGATGTGGAGGTGAACACCGCTGTTCCGCTTGAGCGTTTGCGGCAACTTGCGATACCGCTGACCACCGTTCCGGAAAATTTCATACTGCAGTCGCGTGTGCAGAAGATCGTCGAAGATCGTGTTGCGATGGCAAGCGGCGATTTGCCGCTGGACTGGGGTATGGCGGAAAACCTCGCTTACGCCTCGCTGCTCGCAGAAGGCTATCCGGTACGTCTTACCGGGCAGGATACCCAGCGCGGCACATTCTTTCACCGCCACGCCGCATGGCATGACCAGAAGCGCGTGGAAAATAGCGACGGCGTTTACATACCCCTGCAACATCTCGCGTCTGATCAGGCTGATTTTGTGGTGATCGACTCACTGTTGTCCGAAGAAGCCGTGCTGGGTTTTGAATATGGCTATGCCACTGCCGAGCCGAATTCCCTGGTGCTGTGGGAAGCGCAGTTCGGCGATTTTGCCAATGGCGCCCAGGTGGTGATCGACCAGTTCATCGCCTCCGGCGAAGTGAAGTGGGGCAGAAGGTGCGGGCTGGTGATGCTGTTGCCGCATGGATATGAGGGGCAGGGTGCGGAGCATTCCTCGGGACGGATCGAACGTTATTTGCAACTGTGCGCAGACTACAACATACAGGTGTGCATTCCTTCAACGCCTGCGCAGATGTTCCACCTGTTGCGCCGCCAGATGCTGCGCCCGATGCGAAAACCGCTGATCGTCTTTACGCCCAAGAGTATGTTGCGCAGCAAGGATGCGGCATCTCCGCTTGCAAGTTTTTCGCAGGGCAAGTTCCAGCCGGTGATTGCCGAAGTCGATATGCTGGATGCAGGCAAGGTGCGCCGCATCATTGCGTGCAGCGGCAAGGTGTATTACGAGCTGCTCGCCGCCCGCCGTGCCAAAGGCATCGCGGATATGGCAATCATCCGCATCGAGCAGCTTTACCCGTTCCCGCACGATGGCTTTACCGCGCAGATTGCCGCATATCCTAATGCCACGGAAGTGCTGTGGTGCCAGGAAGAGCCGGGCAACCAGGGCGCCTGGCATCGCATCCAGCATTATCTGCTGCGCCATTTACGCAAGGGCATGCGCCTCGGCTACGCGCTGCGACCTTCATCCGCGGCACCTGCCGCAGGCTATCTGGCTATACACCAGGAACAACAGAAGGCGGTAATCGAGGCTGCGTTCCGCCCCGATCTGGACATTAAAAATAATCCCAGGAGCAAAATAAATGACCATCATTGAAGTCAAAGTGCCGCAGCTGTCCGAATCCGTGTCAGAAGCAACGTTACTGACTTGGCACAAACAGGTTGGCGATGCGGTGAGCGAGGGCGAAAACCTGATCGATGTCGAGACGGATAAGGTGGTGCTTGAATTGCCCGCTTCCAAAAGCGGCGTGCTGAGCAAGATCATCAAAGGAGATGGTGAAAAAGTGGGCAGCGAAGAACTGATCGCGCAGATCGATACGGCAGCGGTGGCTGCCAAACCGGCTGCGCCGCAGGCTGCCGCTGCTGCGGCCGTGCCGCCTTCGGTGCGCAAACTGGCGCGCGAACATGAGATCGACGCCGGCAGCCTGCAAGGCAGCGGCCGCAGCGGGCGCGTGACCAAAGAGGATGTGCTGAATGCGATGCAGCAAGTTTCCCAAGTGGAAGCGCCTGTTAGCCGGGAGCCGCAGGCCGTGCCAGCCATCGCTCCGTCGGGCAATCGTCCCGAACAGCGCGTGGCGATGACGCGCATCCGCCAGCGTATCGCCGAACGCCTGCTGCAATCACAACAGAACGCTGCGATTCTCACTACATTCAACGAGGTCAACATGCAGCCGGTGATGGACCTGCGCAACCGCTACAAGGACGCGTTCGAGAAAAAGCACGGCATCAAGCTCGGTTTTTCCTCGTTCTTCGTCAAGGCGGCAGTGCTGGCTTTGCAGAAATTTCCGATCGTCAACGCCTCGGTGGACGGAACCGACATCATCTACCACGGCTATTTCGATATCGGCGTGGCCATCGGCAGCGAGCGTGGCCTGGTTGTGCCGATCATCCGTGATGCCGACAAACTGTCTTTTGCCGACATCGAAAAACAGATTACCGATTTCGGCGCACGCGCCAAGGTCGGCAAGTTGACAATGGAAGAACTTACCGGCGGTACCTTTTCCATTTCCAACGGAGGTGTGTTCGGCTCGATGCTCTCCACCCCCATCATCAATCCGCCGCAAGCAGCCATACTCGGCATCCATGCCACCAAGGAAAGAGCGGTGGTGGAAAACGGCCAGATCGTGATTCGGCCGATGAACTATCTCGCGGTTTCGTATGACCATCGCATCATAGACGGGCGCGAAGCCGTGCAATTCCTCGGCACCATCAAGGAGGCCCTGGAATTTCCGGGCAGGGTGCTGCTGGATTTGTAGGCGGCGATGAGGATTGCCATGGACAAGTTTTCTGTTTACCGCATCTTTGAGCAAGACGGCAAATCCGCCGGGCGTTTCGTCGAGCTGACACTGGATGATCTCGATCCCGGCGAAGTGGTGATACAAACACATTACTCCAGCGTGAATTACAAGGATGCGTTGGCAGCGACCGGTGCGGGCAAGGTAATACGCCGTTTTCCCTGCGTGGGCGGCATCGATGTCTCGGGCGTGGTGAAAGATTCATCAGATGCGCGCTTCAAGACGGGCGATCAAGTGCTGGTGACCGGTTATGACATGGGGGTGGCGCATGACGGCGGTTACGCCGAATATGCGCGCGTCCCGGCCGACTGGGTGGTGCCGCTGCCGCAAGGGTTGACGCTGTTCGAAGCGATGGCTTTGGGCACAGCCGGATTCACCGCAGCATTGTCGATTCATCGTCTGGAACAAAACGAGTTGCATCCCGGAAACGGCAAGGTGGTCGTGACCGGCGCGACAGGCGGGGTGGCGAGTCTGGCGATCGCAATGCTGGCGCAACTGGGGTATCACGTGGTCGCGCTGACCGGAAAAGAAGCCGAACATGATTACCTGAGATCGCTGGGAGCGGCTGAGATCCTGTCGCGCAAGGATCTGGCAATGGGCACACGCCCGCTGGAGAAGGCGCAATGGGCCGCTGCACTCGATTCGGTGGGCGGAGAGACGCTGGCATGGCTGACGCGCACCATGCGGCAGAATGGGGTGATCGCCAGTTTTGGCAACGCGGGCGGTGTTGAATTGAATACCACCGTGTTGCCGTTCATCCTGCGCGGCGTGCGCCTGATCGGTATCGATTCGGCTGCCACCGCGATGCCGGTGCGCCGGAAAATTTGGCAAAGGCTGGCGACAGATTTGCATCCGGGGAAGCTGGATCGGGTGGCGCATACCGTGCCATTCTCCGAGCTGCCGACAGTTTTTCCTTTGCTGCTGCAAGGCAAGCTGCACGGGCGTTCGGTGGTCGAAATAAAACCGGCGGGATAGTGATATAATCGCCCTGAATGCTGGAAACAAACAGCGCGAAAGTGGCGGAATTGGTAGACGCACTGGATTTAGGTTCCAGCGCCGCAGGGCGTGAGAGTTCGAGTCTCTCCTTTCGCACCAGCCACCAATCAACTTAATTTCAAGGAAATACAGCATGTCCAGCGTAGAAACTGTAAGCGCGTTAGAACGTCGTCTGAACGCATCCATCCCACAGCAGCTTATCCGCGGCCAAGTCTCCGACCGCCTGAAAAACATCGGACGCACCGTCAAGATTGCCGGTTTTCGTCCCGGTAAAGTGCCCACAAAAATCGTCGAGCAATATTATGGCGCGCAAGCCTGGCAAGATGCCTTGAACGATGCATTGCAACGCTCTTTTTCAGAAGCTTCGCAAGTCAATAACTTGAAAGTGGCGGGATCCCCCCAATTTGAAGTCAAGACACAAGACCAGAATGCCGAGCAAATCGAATATAGCGCGACTTTCGAGGTTTATCCGGAAATCGCGATCGGCGATTTGTCGGGCGTAACGGTAGAACGCCTGGTTTATGAACTGACGCAGGCCGATGTGGATGCAACCATTGCGACATTGCGCAAACAGCGCACCGCGTTCGAGAAGGCCGATCGTGCTGCCCAGGCAGAAGATCGGGTTATTATTGATTTTTCCGGAAAGCTTGACGGTGAAGTATTTGAGGGCGGTGAAGGAAAGGATGTGCAGGTGGTGCTCGGTGCGGGCGGCATGCTGGCTGATTTCGAGGCTGCCGTCACCGGCATGAAGGCGGGCGAGACCAAATCCTTTGATATGACTTTTCCTGAGGATTATCATGGCAAGCATGTTGCAGGGAAAACGGTAAATTTTACCGTTACTTTGCATTCGGTGGAGGCTCCACGCTTGCCAGAAATTGATGCCGAATTCGTCAAGTCTGTCGGTATCGCGGACGGTGATGTGAGCAAACTGGAAGGCGAGATCCGCAATAACCTGATTCGGGAAGTTGCCCGCCGTTTGAGTGTGCGCAACAAGGATACGGTGATGGATGCACTGCTGAAAGTCACGGAGTTTGAAGTGCCCAAGGCTTTACTCGAGTGGGAAATGCAGGCTTTGATGGAGCAAACCGTGCAAGAAATGGAGTCGCGCGGAATCAACATGAAGGGTATGCCGTTGCACCCCGAGCTGTTCAAGGAACGTGCCGAGAAGCGCATTAGGCTGGGCCTGATTCTTGCTGAACTGGTACAGAAATACGGCCTGAAAGCCAAGCCCGAGCAGGTCAAGGCCATGATAGAGGATTATGCGCAGAGCTTTGACGAGTCTGAACAAGTCATCCGCTGGTATGCGGCTGAACCTAAGCGCATGATGGAAGTGGAAAATCTGGTGCTGGAAGAAAACGTGGTGAACTGGGCGATGGGCCAGGCCAAGACTGTTGACAAGAAGGCGGAATTCAACGAACTGATGGGGAATACCTGACAATGATGCATTCTCAACAATCACAAAATTTCGGCGTGTCGGACTATCAGGCGCCGCAAAATATCGGTTTGATCCCCATGGTCGTGGAGACCAGCGGGCGCGGTGAAAGGGCATATGACATCTATTCACGCCTGCTCAAGGAACGCGTGGTGTTCCTGGTCGGGGAGGTCAATGATCACACCGCGAATCTGATCGTGGCGCAAATGTTGTTCCTGGAATCGGAAAATCCGGACAAGGAC
>CAZCKZ010000046.1:0-10472 GCA_964499395.1 uncultured Gallionella sp.
GCCCGCGGTAGGCAGGCGGCGGCACCATCTGCGGAACCCCGAGCAGCGACGCCACCGCCAGAGCGGCAGAGTGCACCGAGTACTCGACCGTGTAGACCACGTTGTCGGGAACCTCGCAATACTGGCCGACGAAAGCCAGATTCGCATATTGCCCGTTCGGATTGGCTAACACAACCGTCCGCTTCTCATTCAACAGCAGCCATTCGCTTTTCATTCCGGCATCCGGCAAACGCCTACCCATTTGAGACAGCCAACTCTGATATTACATTTTCCTGAACTGGTCATTCGCGACATGCTGCTTTCGATTGCGGTTTCAACCGCAATACATTCCAGCCCTTCGCGCTTCGACAAAACTAATGGTCAGTATCCAATTTTTATATCCTGATGCCAGAAATTACTGAGCGCTACAGAAAATACGCTAAGCACTTACCGCAATAGACTTGCCACTCGTCTTGGCCCTGTGCATCGCATTTTCAGCCTTATCAAAAACTTCCGATATCGATACCGGCGGGTTTTCAAAAGATGCATAACCGATGTTGGTCGACAAGGAAAGCGATGCATCTTCCATTTGTTTCGAAATCTTCCGGGAAAGCTGCTTGCAGAACGACTCGCATTCCAACGCATTGGTATTCGGCATCAGGATCGCGAATTCATCTCCGCCAATACGTGCCGGCGTGTCGAATTGCCGTACATTCTCCCGAATTGCATGGGCGACAAGCTTAATCGCCTTGTCACCGGCAGCGTATCCCCTGGTTTCGTTCAATTCCTTGAGGTTATTGAGGTCGATATACGCAAACGAAAAGACTGCTTTTCTGTGCTTTTGCCTGTCGATTTCAATATCCGTGATGACCTCAAAACTAAGCCGATTGCGCAGTCCGGACAAACTATCGAAGGAAGAAAGCTGTTCGACTTCAATAAAGTTTATCCGCGCGATCCTGGACAAAAACACGATTGCAATATTCGACAGCAATATCATGGTCGCGAGAATAATTTTTGATGAGATTGGGATGGGATCAATCACAAGGTGTATGCCCTGGAGCAGCAGGGCCAATATGACAGCCCCGCTAATGAGTTTCATTCGCTCACAATGTAAACTGATCATGATCAGCGGAAATATGTAAAGCAAGTTCATCTGAATCGTGGAAGGTGCAAAAATATCGGCGATGAAAATTGCAACCATCGCAACCATTGCAATATAGCTGCCATTGGCAACCAGCTTTCTTGAGAATCTCCGCGGGGTCACCAGACTCTTTAAACGTTTGAAATTAACGTTCGACGTGAACGGATGGCCCGGGCCAGCGCCGGTATGCAACAATGCGGAAAGACATGAACGCAAATCAATTTCCAGGTCATTGGCATTTTTGAAGCGAGCATCAGGCGTTTTTGCAAGACACTTGTATATGACAGTATCCAGCGCTTCTGAAATTCCGGGATTTAATGAACTGGGCTTTTCCGGGTCGATACTGGCAATCTGGTGCTTGAGCAAATCGATGTCTTCCTCCGGAAAGGGCAATCGATCAGTCAGCATGTAATACAAAACGACTCCGAGCGAAAAAATGTCCGAGCGGGCGTCAATTGATTTTCCCTGGATTTGTTCGGGCGACATGAACGGAGGTGTTCCATAAATCGCGTCCTCTTGCATGCCTTCCCTGGAGGAAGCCATTCTCGCGATGCCGAAGTCGGCGATTTTTACAAGATTGTCGCCCAGAACCATGATGTTTGAAGGTTTGATATCTCCATGCACAACCCCTCGTTGATGCGCATAGGACAATCCTGCCGCCACCTGGATTGCAATGTTAAGGGCATCCGTAACCAGGAGGCGTCCTTTGCCATAAATCATCTCCTGCAATTCCCGCCCCTCCATCAGCTCCATTGCGATGTAGGCCACGTCGCCGCTTTCCCCCAGGTCGTAAATCGTAACGATGTTGGGATGGGTCAGGTGTCCCGCTGCCTTGGCTTCCTGATAGAACCTCGCTTCGTATTCCGCCCTTTCTGTTTCGGACAGAACTTTAAGATTGATGGTCTTGATTGCGACGAATCGCTCGATTAACGGGTCATAGGCCTTGTAAACAATACCCATGGCGCCTCGCCCCAGCTCTTCAACAATCTCATATCGCCCGAGATGACTTATCATTTTTTAACTTTTATATATTCGAGAATGGCCTGAATATGACTGTTTATATTCACGAATGCAAATGTCTGCCTCACTGCCTGCAGATGACATGGCAATGCCCGGGTAAGCAAAGCATTGCGTCAAACCCAGCGTCTATCAGCCGCAAAAACGCTGCGTCACGAAGTACCTGACAACAAATCATCAAGCCATAATTTCCAGTTCAGGTATTTTTTGCGCAGTGCCGCGTTGTCAGTAGCCGGTATTGTTGCGCTGTTCCGTCGGCTTGCCGGTTCCATACCGGCTGCGAGTAGCGCGGCTCCCTGCAGGCTGGATTCGCTTTGCCGCAAATGATGGACCTCGAAAGGGACGCACTGGGCGATGCCATGCTGCAAACAGGTCAACTCCGACAATCCGCCGGAAAGGAAAACACGCTCGATAGCGTATTCGCGGTGAAATTCCTCCAGTATCCGCGCCACCCTGAAAATGACGGCTTCCAGCAACAGGGCGGCAATGCGGCGTTGCGACAGGTGTTCGACCCGTTCGGAATACCGGATACCGATATCGGCTTGGAAATACGGCGCGCCCAGACCGCTGGGCTCTGCAACACAGTAGATATCATCCGCCGCCAGATCTTCGACCCTGCATTCTTTCACCGGATACGAAGCGAACGCGACAGCAATGGAGTTGAGCGTGCCCTCGATCGCGAAATGCTCACGCCGGGCGCTGTCCCGATAAACCAGAGTTTGCAGGTAACCCTTTGATGCCGTCCTTCCATCCGGCAGGTAGCGGATTGCAAAGCAGCCGGTGCCGAGGTTGACCAGCGCTTCGGGCCGGTCTTCACGGACGCTGGCGAAGAGCGCGGCAGACTGGTCGCCGACGCTGGCTTGCAGAACCAGTCCATTTTTCAATTGCAGTCCGATACCCGCGGAAGTTTTGATCTCAGGCAGTATGTCCAACGGGATATCGAACAGCTCGCACAGCTGCGCTGACCATTGTTGCAGCCGGATATCCATCAGCTGCGTGCGAGCCGCCATCGATGCATCGGTGGCGAAATGCTTGCCGCCGGTCAGGCGCCAGATCAGAAACGTATCCAGCGTGCCTGCACGCAATTCGCCACGCTCGAGGCGTGCCGGCCATCCCGGGTTGTCCTGCAGCACGACGCGCAGTTTGGCTGCAAAATAATACGGTGTCAGCGGTAAACCGGAAAGACTGCGGATCACATTCTCGTGAATCCGCAACGCTTCACAGCTCGCCGATCCGCGATTGTCCTGCCACGAGATCAACGGTGTCAGCGGTTTTCCGGTGGCTTGCTCCCAGACCAGAAAAGAAGAGCGCTGGCTGCACAGGCCCAGTGATTTGCAATCTCCGGCTAGAGCGATGCATTCGTTGAGCGCTTGTTCTGCAGTCTCCGCATAGGCCAGCGCATCGCTTTCATAATGCCCGCCATGCTGATCGATCTCCGGTGCATGGCATATGACGAGGTTGCCGAGTTCGCCGTGCCGATCCAGCAGGCCTGCCTTGATCGATGTGGTGCCGAGATCAAGCGCAATGGCGGAAATATTGGCGGGAGGCGGCATATAATTCAAAAAATGAACCTGCTTTAAATGAAGGTCCCAAAGAGTGGATAAAGTGAATTAATTAATGTTCTTGTTTTATAGTTATAGCTCTATCGTCCAGCCGGCTATTTGACGTCGCCGCAAACGGATGCTAGCCACCTTCCGGCGATGGGAAGCTGAACGGCCATTGCATGTTTGTCG
This sequence comes from uncultured Gallionella sp., assembly GCA_964499395.1. Classification (GTDB taxonomy): domain Bacteria; phylum Pseudomonadota; class Gammaproteobacteria; order Burkholderiales; family Gallionellaceae; genus Gallionella. Next base: position 3,871 of record CAZCKZ010000046.1, read on the forward strand.
TCGCCTCGCGTTCATCTGTATGGTGCCCCTGATGCGCTCACGCGATACTGTCACGAAGCGGGCCGCGCGGAAGAACGAAAAAGACCGGGTAACCCCCGGCTTTTTTATTCGGACTTTGGCGGTGCCCCGTGTTCTTCGTCAGGATGATCTGTCTGCCGCTCATCGGCTGGCTTATTGTTTTTGTTCTTGCCTTGATCCTGCTTGGTCCCATGTTTCTGGCCGGGATGACCCGTCTTCTGTTCATCCGCCGGCTTCTTGTTCCCTGCCTTGACCGCCGGCTTCCTGTTTTCAGTCTTGCCATGACGATCCGGCTGTGTCACGTGTTCCTGCTTGGGATGCGCCATCTTCTGCCGATCCGCAGGCTTTTTCTTCACAGCCTTGCCAAGGAGACTCGGCTGTATCTGTTCGTGCTTGCTGCTACGGGCAGAGGGGCGTTCTGCGGCATTGGCCTTCTCATGACCGGGTTGCACCACCGGGCGGGGCCGTTCCTGGTGCGGATGCCGTTCCTCGCGCGGATACTGGGGCCGCGGATGATCCTCGTAGCGGCCGGCTTGGAACAGTTGGATGCCCCGCATGTATCCGCCCCAGAACAGCTGGTACCTGGGGCCGCTGCATACTCCGCGGTACTCCTGGTTGTTCTGTCCGGCGTAAAGCCCCGTATCGTAGCTGCAGTAATGACTGTTGCCCCGGCTCCAGCCGTCGCGATAACCCACCACGTCCTCTCCGCCGCCGTAATTGCGGCAGACGCGGGCAATCTCGCGCGCCTGGTAAGGGTTGCCTGATTCCCCGTCGGACAGCCCAACCTGGAACCAGTCATCGTTGGTGCATGCCTCCAGCGCGCTGACCCTGAACTCGCTGCGTTCCTCCTCGTGGCGCAGATGGGCCAGTTCTTCCAGGAGATCGTGGTAGCGGTGCGGATCCTTCTCGGTGGCCAGATTTCTTCGCACCTTCTCCAGCTTGTACTCGAGACTCTGATGGTTGGCGCGGGCCCGGCGCAGATCCAGCCCCAGCCGGTAGCGGATCTGGAAGGCACCCTCCATCTCTGGAGGGCACACACCACGGTAGGGATAGCCGGCCAAACCCTGCCTGAGACCGTTGTCAGGCGAGCAGTATTGCTGTACGCCCTGCTGCCAGCCGACCCGGTAGCCGGGTGCCACGTCCGCGGGGCAGATATTCTGGTAGGCATGGCCGGAGACACCGGCCCGGTAGCCGTTATCGCTCGTGCAATAAATGCGGATGCCCTGGTTCCAGCCGGCTTGGTAGGCGTTGGCGTCCGGGGCGATCTGGTACTCGCTGCAGCGCTTGCGGTAGGTATCCAGGTTGCTGAAATAGATGCCACGGGCACCGTCGTTGTAACCGATGGTGTGCCAGTCGGCGTTTTCGCAATCCTGCTTCGACATCGAGGCACAGCCGGCAATCGTGCCGGCCAGCCACAGCATGGCAAGCAGGTAGATAAATCGATGCATGTTGCCCTCCCAGACTTGAGGTCGCATTGTACCCCGCATCCGACGGCTGCCCTATCGAATTTGCTCGTGTCCCGATCCGGCGACAGTTTCGGTAATGCGGCGCATCGTGTCTTCAGTAAGCTTCGCCAGAATCAACAACGGCATGCGGCGGCGCAACAGGTCGTCCATATGGATGACCATCTCATTGCGCGCGCAATACAGCAAGTCCGCGTAGATGAACGGCAAAGTGGCGACGATGCGCTCCGCCAGATGAGGCTTGCCCTCGATGCCGCGCAACAATTTCTCGGCGTGCCTGCCGTGGCGGCGGATCAGCCACTTGGCGCATTCACTGTCGATGCCGAGCCGGTCCGCCTGCACATGGACTGCAGCGGACCATTGTGCAAAACCGGTTTCCGGTGCCCATGGAAATCCGCGGTCTTTGGTGGCACACGGCGTATCGACACCGAGCTGCCCGCATACCGTGTCGACAATGCTGGCGGCATCCTCTCGGGCTGAAGTGAGCTTTCCGCCTATCGAATAATGCACGCCGTTGCCCGCGGTCTTCAATTTCCAGTCGCGGCTGACATCCGGCGGCGAGATTTTTTCGCTGCGCTTCATCACACGCACGCCGGCATAGCTGCCGACGATATCGGTTTCCGTCCAGGCGGTCTTGAGGTAACGATTCGCAGCAGCAAGCAGGTAATCAATATCTGTTTGTTCGACGGCGATATGGTCGATATTGCCCGTGTAGTCATCATCCGTGGTGCCGACCAGCGTCATGCCATACCAGGGGATCATGAAAAACACCCTGCCATCGGACTGGGCGGTCAACAGCAGCGCCTCATCAGACTTCGTTCCCGGCATCACGATATGCACGCCTTTTGACAACCTGCACCAGTCGCGTCCCGGCTGCGATGCGGACATCCACTGGCCGGTCGCATAGACGATCTGCCGGGCATGAATCTGCACGCTTTTATCGTTGAGCCTGTCCAGAACCATTGCACCGCACACCTGCCCGTTCGATTCTGTCAGCCCGGTCAGTTGGCAATAATTCACGCACACCGCCCCGGCATCCATCGCCCCGGCGATCAATTCCAGCACCAGCCGCGCATCGTCGGTCTGTGCGTCGCCATAAGTGAAACCGCCTGCAAGACCTTCATCAGAAAGAGCGGGGAAACGTTCGGCAAAAGCGGCGCGGTCAAAGTGGCGATGGGCGATGTCCGGACCCGGAAATCCGGCGAGTAAATCATATAGCGTCAAGCCGGCCTTCAACTGCAGCGTGCCGATGCGGCTGTCTTCGAACACGGGTACACCGAAACGCAACGGCCAGACGCGATGCGGCGCCATCTTCAGCAACAACTGCCGTTCCCGTATCGCCTTCCTGACCAGCTTGAAATCATAGGTCTCGAGGTAACGCAGGCCGCCGTGGATCAGCTTGCTGGATGCGGAAGAGGTCGCGCCGGCCCAGTCGCCCTGCTCCACGATCGCGACACTCAGGCCGCGCAGAGCCGCGTCATAGGCCGTCCATGCGCCATAAATGCCACCGCCGCAGACCAGCAGGTCGACATGTCTGCCTGCAAGCAGGGAAAAATCGCGTTTCATCTGCCCCGTAACTGGAGGGCCTTTTGCGGCACATCGCTGATCAGGATATCCACGCCCAACTCCAGCGCCTTGTTGATTTCCGCTTCGCTGTTGCAGGTGTAGACCGCAATGCATTTGCCGTGATCGCGCAGCAGTTTGACGATGGATTCATCAAGCGACTTGATCGGCAGGCATAGCCCATGAAGAAAGGGTTGCCCGGCCAATACGTGCTGCGCGTCTGAAAACGTCTGGTCTTTCTCGAAATTGTAAACCAGTGGTATCCCCGAAGAACACTCGCGGGCATAGACCAGGCTGGCAAGATTGAATGAGGAAACCATGATCGCATCGTCATTCGCTGCTCCAACCATCCCAAGAGTTTGCCGGATCTTGATTTCATGGCGATAGGCCGGTTCCCATTCGCGATTCTTGATCTCAAGCAACAAGCGGCAGCGCTTGCGATAGATATCCAGAAATTCTTTCAGGCTCATGATGCCTTCCGGTTTGGCATGCGCTGAAAAATGCGCGGCAAAATTCATCGCCTGCAACTGCGCGTGATCGAAATCGTCGATGTGCTTCGTGAAAAAACCGAGCTTGCCGAGGAAGCGGTCATGCCACAGCACGGCAACTTCATCGCGGCTGAGTTGCACATCCGTCTCTATCCCGTCGATGGGATATTCCAGCGCCTTGTCGAAAGCCGAGCGGGTATTTTCCGCCGCCTCCCTGTTGGCGCCACGATGGGCGAAGATCAGGGATTGGGTCATGTGGTTTCTGCGTTATTCAAATTTGTATTGATGGACTATTCGAGTTTTCAACAGTAATGTTCAACAATATCCACTTATCTATCCATGGCAGTCAAGAAAAACCATGCGCCGCTCCCTTGCAAAAACCGTCACGCCCCGCGAAGTCTGGTCCTGGGCGATGTACGACTTCGCCAACTCCGGCTACACGACGGTGGTCATCTCTGCGATCTTCAATGCCTATTTCGTCTCGGTGGTGGCGGACAACCGGTCATGGGCGACCTTCGCGTGGACGGCCGCGCTTGCGGTCTCCTATGCCGCGATCATGTTCACTGCACCGGTCATCGGTGCTTTTGCGGATGCGTATGCAGCCAAGAAGAAACTGCTGGCGCTGACCACGATCGGCTGTGTTGGGTTTACCGCGCTGCTGGCATTCTCCGGGCCGGGCAGCCTGTGGCTGACCATCCCGCTGATCGTGTTGTCCAATTTCTTTTACGGTAGCGGAGAAAATATTGTGGCGGCCTTTCTGCCGGAACTGGCGACCGGGCGTTCGCTCGGCAAGGTGTCGGGATGGGGATGGAGCCTGGGTTATGTCGGCGGCCTGGTCAACCTGGGCGCCTGTCTCGCCTATGTGACCTGGGCGCAGGGGCGTGGCCAACACGCGGCGGATTTCGTGCCGGTGACCATGCTGATCACCGCCGCGCTGTTTGCGGTTTCAAGTCTGCCCACCTTCCTGTTCCTCAAGGAGCGAGCCGTGCCGCAGCCGCACCGACAGGGATTGAACCTGGCGCAGGAATCCTTTGCGCGGCTGGGTCAAACACTCAAGCACGCGAGGGATTATCGCGACTTGCATCGCTTCCTGATCTGCACGGTGTTCTATCAGGCAGGTATCCAGGCGGTGATCACGCTCGCCGCGATCTACGCGCAGCAGGCGATGCACTTCACCACCCGGCAGACCATCATGCTGATCTTCGTGGTCAACATCACCGCCGCGATCGGTGCCTTTCTGTTCGGACATTTGCAGGACCGCATCGGCCATATCACCACAATCGCATTGACGCTGGCCGGCTGGATCGTCATGGTCGGCCTGGCCTGGGCAGCGCAAGGCCCGGGGATGTTCTGGCTCGCCGCCAATCTCGCCGGAATCTGCATGGGCTCCAGCCAATCCGCGGGTCGCGCATTGGTCGGGCTGCTGAGCCCCGCCACACGGCGTGCCGAATTTTTCGGGCTATGGGGTCTGGCGGTCAAGCTTTCGTCTATATTGGGACCGCTGACTTACGGTCTGGTCAGCTGGATTTCGCGGGGCGACCACAGGCTGGCGATATTGATCACCGGCAGCTATTTTGTCGCGGGATTGGCAATTCTGGCGAGAGTCAACGTCAGGCGGGGAAGACGAGCGGCGCTGCGAACATAGCAACATAAATCTACTGATAAAACGACTAGCCATCTGACTAAGTTGGCATACGACGCCAACTTAGTCATTGGTTATGCGCAAACCCGCATCGGGGTGGCGCGGTGCGCGGCATCCGGGGCCGCGTACCGGCAGACTTTGTGTACACTCCGGTACCTGTGCTCCGAGCTCTCCCGATGCCGGCTCGCTCGCTACGATTTCTGCCGCTATGTATAAGTTCGTTCGGCTTGCAATCATGACAGATCGTCGATGAATCGCTGCATCGAAACTTTCAGCGCCGCAAAATGCGGGTTGTACATCAGCCGCCGCAGTATGCCGGCCTTCAAGTTCTTCCCGGTGATCTCGCCCTGAAAATCCTGTTCAGGATACTTTAGGCAGGCAGCGTATTTTTCCATGTCGTCCGGATAATAATGCATGCAGTTCGAATACTCTCCCCGCTCCCCATAGTGTGCGTCATCGGGCGGCATCACGATGGCTGTGTGCGCGGAGCTTAATATCTTCTGGCCGGGCACCACGCTGTTCACCAGCTCCAGTTTATCTGCCTGAATACCGCACGAAAAATTTTCCGGTTCTGTGGTGTAGAGCACCAGCCTGCTGCAAGGATGGCGTGCGTGCGCGATGAATTCGAGTATCACCGAAGTCTTGACGGTCATGTCATCAGCGCTGGCGGCGATGAAAACCGGAAGGTCCAGCTCACCCTTGCGAAGTTGCCTGTCGAGCTCCCCGATCAGCGCATGAGTCTGGGCAGCGGCATTCTTGGTAAAAGACTCGTACTTGTAGATGTCCAGATCGGGTTTGATGTCTACCCATTTGGCCGACGGGATCAGCCAGCTATACAGCTTGTGCAGGTTAGCGAACGCCGCTTTCCGGGTTATCCCGAGCGCGGGTGAAAACAGGAACAGGCCGCGCACCCGGCTGTCGCGCAGGCTCTGGTATACGCTCAGCGTGGCGCCGGTTGAGTATCCCGCCAGATAGATTTCGTCGGCCTCTTCGGCCAGTTGATAAGCGCCATAGGCCACGGTTTTCGCCCACTCCCGCCAGTTCACCCCAAGCAGGTCCCCAGGTTGCGTGCCATGCCCAGGCAATAATACCGCCATCACACGAAAGCCGTTCTGCTGGAAAAATCCGGCCAGATGACGCATCAGATAGGGAGAGTCGCTCAGGCCATGCGTGAGCAGCACGCCGCGACGATAGGTTTTTTGTTGCCCGGGCGAAAAACCGGCCGGCGGCTTCAGTTCGAACGGCGCATTGCCATCGACTATTTCTTCCTGATCGGCAACACCGGCGTGTGCCCTTTTGAGCATGTCCCGATTGCGTGCAACATATTCCGCGAACATCAGCCGTTCACCATTGAACCGCGAGTTCAAACCGGACGGCTGGTGCCGCTTCTCAAGCGGCGGTATTGCCATTCCTACTCACCTGCGCATT
>CAZCKZ010000047.1:0-10367 GCA_964499395.1 uncultured Gallionella sp.
ACAACCTTTAGGTCGTCTGTAAGTGTGATCAATCCTTTATCAAATGCCCGGTCATGTATGGCCGATAGACATAATCCATTGCTGGGATTCAGTCGATTCACCTTGTCCCTGCTCCACGGAACGATATGACTGGCAACTAGTAGACGTATCTCAGACAGACCGGACATGCAGCAGCGTCCGCGATAGCTACTCAACACAGCGCGGCGGAAGAAACTTTGCTTGATGCGTTGTTCGGTAACGACCTTGCGAGTTTCTCCTGTGTAGTCTTCTGGAACGAGTTGCTCTTCGAAATCGTCCATTGGTTGTGTATCAGCATCCAACTTTCGCCTGAGCAGCTCGCTCTCGACAGCCAAAGTTTCCCAATCGGCATGAAATTCATCCCAGATTTCCCGGTCAAGATTCGACGCCCCTTCAAGCCCTTTTCGGCCCGTGCTCGTGATAGCCGGATCAAGGCTGGCAAAATTGCTCAGTTTCATTGCAACGGCTCCGGGTGTTCGACCTATTAGTCCCGCAAGTTTGATGACTTCTGGAGTGCGCATATCTAATTTACCGAACGGTAGTTGGCAGTACAGATGGAATGCGAGCTTGAGTTGTTCTTTCGTCCAGCGGGTTGTGGCCATTATGTCCCCCAGCAGTTCGGCCCACGGATGCGACCGGAACTTCGAACTGTAGCGGCCAGTTTAGCCTGGTATTCAACCGTTTTCACTGTTGTTATTTAAAATGGTTTAACCGCTGGGAATTCTTGCGGACAGTTTGTCTCCATATTTACCCAGCGCCTGTCGCTTTGCGTCGAGGTAAACTGTCGAGCTATAGTTTTAACATTCATCACTATGATCTGCCGCCCCAACTGCGCCGCCTGCTGCATCGCGCCTTCCATCAATACGCCATTGCCCGGCATGCCGGAGGGCAAACCTGCCGGGGTGCGCTGCGCGCAACTTACCGATGACGATCGCTGTGCGATATTTGGCCGTCCAGAGCGCCCTGCCTTTTGTGGCAGTTTGCAGCCCTCTGTGGAGATGTGCGGCGGGTCGCGCGAGCAGGCGATGATCTGGCTGAACCGGTTGGAACAGGAAACCAGGCCGTCGGAATAATCGGCACAGCGCACTGGCACAGTACGAGCAATCTATCCCGTGAGGCGGGTATAATTCACGCCTTTCACGCATACCTGCCTCTTCATGGAAACCATACTGCTGCTTAAAGCCGCCATCCTCGGCATCGTCGAGGGCTTTACCGAGTTTCTCCCCATCTCCAGCACCGGGCATCTGATCATGGCCGGCGCCCTGCTCAATTTCAACGACGAACGCGGCAAGGTGTTCGAGATCGTGATCCAGTTCGCCGCGATCCTGGCGGTGTGCTGGGAATATCGCGCCAGGCTGGTTTCGGTAGTCGAAGGCCTGATGCAAAAGCAGGAATCCGCGCAGCGCTTCGTCATTAACCTGTTCGTCGCGTTTTTGCCCGCGGCCTTTCTGGGACTGTTGTTCGCCACCAAAATCAAGGACTATCTGTTCGCGCCTATCCCGGTTGCGCTGGCTTTCATCGTCGGCGGTGTGGTCATCCTGTGGGCGGAAAAACGCCAGCACACCGTACGCATCGAGCACGTAGACGAGATGCGCTGGCGCGACGCGCTGAAAATCGGCTTTGCGCAATCGCTGGCGCTGATACCGGGCACCTCGCGCTCGGGTGCAACGATCATCGGCGGGCTGCTGTTCGGTCTGTCGCGCAAGGCGGCCACGGAGTTTTCGTTCTTTCTCGCGATACCGACGCTGACGGCGGCGACCTTTTATGAAATGGTAAAGTACCGCTCGCTGTTTCATGCGCACGACGGGTGGCTGTTCGCGGTCGGATCGGCCACTTCGTTCGTCAGCGCGTTCCTCTGCGTGCGCTGGCTGCTGCGTTACATCAGCCATCACGATTTCAGCGCTTTCGCCTGGTACCGCATCGTGTTCGGCCTGGCCGTGCTCGGCACCGCCTACAGCGGCATGGTGAACTGGTCGGCAACTTAACGGGCAAAACTTTGTCATCCCGCTGTCATAATAGTGACACATAATTACTATCGGAGATTCATAACATGGCAAGAATGGTTAATTGCGTAAAGCTGGGCCGCGAGGCCGAAGGACTGGATCGCCCGCCTTACCCGGGTCCACTGGGTCAGCGGATATTTGAAAACGTTTCCAAGGAAGCCTGGCAGGGCTGGCTGAAATATCAGACCATGCAGGTCAACGAAAACCGTCTCAATCTTGCCGATGCGGCGGCGCGCAAATTTCTCGCCACGCTGATGGAAAAGTATTTCTTTGGCGAGGGCGTGCAAATGCCGGACGGGTATGTGCCCCCAAAAAATTAAAAGGCCGCAGTTTGTCTAAACAATTCGTTCCGCAGCAATTCCTGAACCGCGAACTCGGCCAGCTCGAATTCAACCGCCGCGTGCTGGCGCAGGCTGAAGACACGACCATTCCCCTGCTGGAGCGGCTGAAATACCTGTGTATCGTCAGCAGCAATCTCGACGAGTTTTTCGAGATCCGGGTGGCGGGACTGATGGAGCAGATCAAGCTGGGCAGCATCGCCACCAGCGTGGACGGCCTGAACGCCAAACAAACCCTGAAACTGGTACGCGAACAGGCGCACCAACTGATCGAACGCCAATATCAGCTGTTCAATACCGATATCACGCCCGCACTCGCCAAGCAAGGCGTCAAGTTTCTGCGCCGCACCCACTGGAACGAAGCGCAACAGGCTTGGGTCAGGGATTTTTTCTTCCGCGAGGTGATGCCGGTATTGACGCCCATCGGCCTCGATCCGGCACATCCTTTTCCACGCGTGCTGAACAAGAGCCTGAACTTTGCCGTGGAACTGCAGGGCAAGGACGCCTTCGGACGAAACTCGGCCCGTGCCATCGTGCAGGCTCCGCGCGTAGTGCCGCGCACCATCCCGATGCCGCCGGAGATCAGCGGCTGCGAACACGGCTTCGTTTTCCTTTCATCCATCCTGCATGCGCATGTCGGCGAATTGTTCAGCGGCATGGAAGTGCTCGGCTGTTTCCAGTTCCGTGTGACGCGCAACAGCGACCTGTTCGTCGACGAGGAAGAAATCAAGAATCTGCGTCTCAGCCTGCAGGGCGAGCTGCCGCAACGCCACTTCGGGGATGCGGTGAGACTGGAGATTGCCGACAATTGCTCGCCGCTGATTGCGGACCTGTTGCTCAAGGAATTCAACCTGATGCCGGATGACTTGTATCGTGTGCATGGCCCGGTTAATCTGGTGCGCCTGATGCGTATCCCCGATCTGGTCGCGCGTGATGATCTGAAATTTCCATCCTTCGTGCCCAGCGTGCCTGCCGTGCTGCAAAAAAAGGGCTCGGACATGTTCAAAGTGATGCGCAAGAACGATGTGCTTCTGCATCACCCTTACCAGTCTTTCAAGCCGGTAATCGATTTCATCCAGCAAGCTGCCAGCGACCCGGACGTGGTCGCAATCAAACAGACCGTGTATCGCACCGGAGTGGATTCCGCTTTGATGGAAGCATTGATCGCCGCGGCGGAGGGCGGCAAGGAGGTCACGGTGGTGGTGGAACTGCTGGCGCGTTTCGACGAGGAAGCCAACATCGGCTGGGCGAACCGTCTGGAGGAGGTCGGTGCACATGTGGTGTATGGCGTGGTCGGGCACAAAACCCACGCCAAGATGCTGATGGTGGTGCGCCGTGAAGACGGCAGGCTGCGCCGCTACGCGCATCTCGGCACCGGCAACTATCATCCGCGTACGGCGCGGCTTTATACCGACTTTGGCATGTTCACCAGCAACGAGAATGTCTGCGCAGATGTGAACGAAGTATTCAGCCAGCTTACCAGTCTCGGCAAAGCGCGCAAACTCAACCATTTGTGGCAATCGCCGTTTTCCCTGCACGCCGAAGTGCTGCGTGCCATCCGAAATGAAGCGCTCCTTGCGCAATCTGGCAAGCGCACCCACATCATCGCCAAGATGAATGCGCTGCTCGAACCCGAAACCATCAATGCGCTTTACGAAGCTTCGCAGGCCGGGGTCAAAATTGATTTGATCGTGAGGGGTGTGTGTGCACTTCGTCCGGGTGTGCCGGGATTGTCCGAAAACATCAAGGTGCGTTCGGTGATCGGGCGTTTTCTCGAGCACAGCCGCATCTTTTATTTCCGCAATGATTTGCAACACAACGTATATCTCTCCAGCGCGGACTGGATGGACAGAAATTTCTTCCGCCGCATAGAAGTATGCTTTCCGGTGCTTGACAAAAAACTGAAGAAGCGTGTGATCGACGAGGGACTAAAAATCTACCTGCGGGACAATTGCCAGGCATGGGAAATGGACAGCAAGGGACATTACCGGCGCAAGCATACGCGCAGCAGCGGGAAAATATGCGCCCAGGACGAGTTGCTCGGCCAGTTCACCCATTTGAAGCCGGTAGCCATCGGTAACCCGTGAAACCCGGCGCAGCCCGCTGGAAATGAAATCAGTGTTTCTGCGGGCGGCCTGTCTTGATTTTTTCCAGACTGCCCAGCGTGCGTTTCAATTGCACAATATCCAGTTCGGCCAGCAGTATTAGCCCGGCCCGCAACACCTCGCTTTTCTTGACATGCATCATCGCCTTTGCGCAGATATCCTTGATCTCGGCGATCTTCGAATACTCGTTTAGCGGCATGGTGAAACTGTCGCGCACTACTTTTATTTTGTGTTTTTGTTTTTTGGGGGTCTGTTGGGGCGCGGGCTTGACGGCCTGTTTGACCGCTGACTTCAAAACCGGTTTTGCCCGGGCAGCGCGCTTCTTCACCGGGGATTTTTTCGCCGAAACCTTGGCAGCGCCAGCCATAGCCTTTTTGGTTGTCATAGCACCCTCTTCGTATTAAAGTGAGGCGCGCAGTGTATACGGTAACTACCGGCAAATAAAATGTAATTTGGGGGCCGTGATGGATATTATTTTGTGGCGGCATGCAGAAGCGGCGGATGGCGTGCCCGACCTTGCCCGCGAGCTTACAGCCAAAGGGGTCAAACAGGCCGCGAAAGTCGCCGTCTTTCTCCACCACCATCTGCCCAGCCATCACCGCACACTGGTCAGCCCGGCAACCCGCACCCAACAAACCGCCGCCGCCCTTGGCAGCCATTTTACCCTGGTACCCACCATTTCGCCCGGCGCCTCCGCTGAAGCGGTGTTGCATGCGGCGCGCTGGCCGGATGCGGGAGGCACGGTACTGGTGGTTGGCCATCAGCCGACCCTGGGTGAGGTCGCAGCGCAATTGCTCGGTTGTGCAGACGCAACATTGAGCATCAAGAAAGGCGCGATCTGGTGGTTCAGCCAGCGTGACGGCTCTGCACAGGTCAGCTTGCGCCTGGTCATCGCGCCGGATTTCCTGTAGGCCGGTTCATAGAATCAGGCTGCACCATGTTTGAGTCCGCCGAGCTGGGTCATAAGATAGACAAAGCCACATACGACGCCGAGGTGCCGAAGCTGCGCGAAGATCTGCTCAATGCGCAGTTCGATCTGGCGCAGAATGCCGGCTTTCCGGTCATCATTCTGGCTGGCGGCGTGGATGGCGCGGGCAAGGGCAAGACCGTAAACCTGCTCAACGCATGGATGGATCCGCGCCATATCCAGGTACATGCGATGGGCGAGCAATCCGATGAGGAACGCGAGCGTCCGCCGATGTGGCGCTTCTGGCGCGCGCTGCCGCCCAAGGGCAAGATCGGCGTATTCTTCGGTTCATGGTATACCTCGCCCATCGTTGATCGTGTGATGGGCAGAACCAGCGCTTCCGATTTGAACCAGAGCATAGACGAGATCAACCATTTCGAGACCATGCTCACCAACGAAGGCGCGTTGATCATCAAATTCTGGTTTCACCTGGCCAAAGATGTTCAGCGCAAGCGCCTCAAAGGCCTGGAGAAGGATCCCAGGACGCGCTGGCGCGTCACCGATCTGGACTGGCAACGCTTCAAACTTTACGGCAAATTCCGCAAGGTATCCGAACACACGCTGCGCGCCACCACTACCGCAGAAGCGCCGTGGATCATAATCGAGGGCGCGGACGCGCGGTACCGCAATCTGACCACCGGCAAGATTTTGCTCGAAGCGTTGCGCAAGCGCCTGAACCGTCCGGTCCACACAGTGACTACCGCGGCTGCGCCGCTGCAGGCGCCTATCGACAGCCTGAACGTGTTCGACACACTCGACATGGCCCAGAAACTTGCCAGGAAGCAATTCGATGCAGAACTGGAAAAGTATCAGGGCAGGCTCAATCTGCTGACGCGCGACGAGCGATTCCGCAACATGTCGGTCATCGCGCTGTTCGAAGGCTTCGATGCGGCAGGCAAGGGGGGCGCGATACGCCGCATCACCGGCGCGCTGGATGCGCGTTACTGCCGCATCATCCCGGTTGCCGCACCCACCGAGGAAGAGCGCGCCCAACCCTATTTATGGCGGTTCTGGCGGCATATCCCGCGCACCGGGCGCGTGACGATCTTCGACCGCTCGTGGTACGGGCGTGTGCTGGTCGAGCGCGTGGAAAAATTCTGCTCAGAAGCAGACTGGATGCGCGCCTACAGCGAAATCAACGATTTCGAGGAACAACTGGTCAAGCATAACACCGTACTGGTGAAGTTCTGGCTGACCATCACCAGGGAGGAACAATTGCGCCGCTTCAAGGAGCGCGAGAAGACTGGCTTCAAACGCTTCAAGATCACCGGGGAGGACTGGCGCAACCGCAAAAAATGGGACGAATACGAAGCCGCTGTGTGCGACATGGTGGACCGCACCAGCACCGGGATCGCCCCGTGGACACTGGTTGAAGCCAACGACAAGAACTACGCGCGTATCAAAATCCTGAGAACGCTGTGCCGGCAGATCGAGGCTGCGATGAAGTGCAAATAATTCGATTCATAATTGCGGTATTGATTCGGCCCGTCATTTGGAATTTTCACATATTAAGGCCGCCCGTTTGCTCCAGCCAGTCCGCAATTTTTCCGGTTGCGTTTGGGATATTGTTGTCGGAAACGTCCAGCGTGAAGCTGGGCAGAGTGGATGCGCCAACCAGCTTGCGCATGGTTTCCTGCTCGTCCAGAAATATTTGCAGGTTGTCATACTGTGAAGGGTTGCCGGAGACCTTAAGCCGTTCGGCTCGTGCGGCCTCGAATGACTCAGGCGTTCTTGTGCAGAATACCAGGCGAAATCCGAGTGGAAGCAATCTGTCTTCAAGCCACTTGAAGTCGTAATGTTTGCCGTATTTGCGCCATTGATACGCCTGGGTAGATATGTGAAATCGGTCAATGATCCACGAATAATAGCGCTGCAACTCAAACAACCGCACCCAGGTCCGGTAGGTTTCCATGGCTAATTCTTCTTCCTGGGGCTCAAAGTTGATCAAGCCGCGCCCCCAGGGGAAATTGGTAAAAGCGCACCATTCAGCGGAGACAAGCGGCGAGTGATAACGATATTTGCGTGGACCGACAATACGCGGATGTTCATTGAGCGCGAAGGCGATCTCGGTCTTATAGGTGAGGCGCGTACCTTCCAGTATGATTTTGGGACAAAGCTTCGACATAATTACGGGCTCTTCTTCACCCTGTGACTCGGCATCGTGCTTATCTTTTGAAGCTAAGCACGACCACGCCTGCTGTAACCAGCAAGATGCCTGCCCATTCGCGCATGCTGGGGCGCTCGCTCAGGAAGATGACCGCGAACAGCGCGACCAGCACCACACTGAACTTGTCCACCGGTGCGACTTTCGAGGCTTCGCCAATTTGTAGCGCGCGGAAATAACACACCCAGGAAGCTCCGGTGGCCAGGCCGGACAGCGTCAGGAACAGCCACGTTTTTGGATTGAGCGCAAATGGGTTGCTCCACTTTCCCGCATAAAACACAAAGCCCGACAAGACCAGCAAAATCACAAAGGTGCGTATCAGCGTGGCCAAATCGGAATTGACACCTTCCAGTCCGATCTTGGCGAAGATCGCTGTCATCGCGGCAAACACTGCGGAAAGTATTGCCCAGTAGAACCAGCCGTGCCCGTATAACATCGTAGCTCCCTATTTTCGAACTGGCTGCACCAGCACCCAGGGGCTGATCACCACTGCCCACAGCAGCTCATCGCGCTCGAGCCAGACACCGGCCTGTTCGTCGCTTACCTTGCCGAATTTCCCCGCTGCCATCCATTCCCGGATCTGGGTCGCGTTATCTTCCGACACCTGGAACGCTACCTCCACCAGATCAAGATCTTCGGCAACTGCCAGCGCCATGCCGGCGGCAAAGAATCGTTGCAGCTCTTTCCACGCGATTTTCGAGGTTTCCTGATTCACCTTGGCGCGGACAATTTCCTGTCGATTGCTTGCGGTCATATTCAAACGCCATCCGGTATGGCTTGCGAGCCTTTCAGATAATTATCCTTCAACCCGATGTAATGCACGGCGGACTGCTTCAGGTAGGCCATCTCTTCGTCCGTCAATGCACGCACCGCCTTGGCCGGCCGGCCCATGTAGAGCATCCCGCTTTCCAGCATTTTGCCCGGCGAGACCAGGCTGCCCGCGCCTATCATCACGCGGTCGGGAATCACGGCATCGTCCATGATGATGGAACCCATGCCGATCAGGCATTCGTTGCCTATGGTACAGCCGTGCAGGATCACCGAGTGGCCGACTGTCACATATTCACCGACGATCAGCGGCGAGCCGTCTGGCTTCTCCGGCGTCCTGTGCGACACATGCCCGATGGTCAGATCCTGAACATTGCTGCCCCGCCCGATCACGATGCGGTTCACGTCGCCGCGCAGCACGGTGTTGCACCAGACGGAACTGTCATCGCCAAGCTTCACGTCGCCGATGACCTGGCAGGACGGATGGAGAAATACCCTTGCACCGAGAACCGGCGCAGTGTCGAGAAAAGAATAATGCGGCATGTGTCTATCCTTTCAATAAAAATCAATGTCCGGGTTCTGCAAGCATCATGCTCACCGATGCATCCATTTCAATTATCCAGCTTCCAGTTCATTTTTTCTCCGGCACGCAACGGCACCAGGCGATGTTCACCGAAGGGTATGCTGTCCGGCACTTGCCAGCTTTCCTTGCGCAAGGTGACCCTGCCGGTGTTGCGCGGCAGACCGTAAAAATCCGCGCCGTAAAAACTGGCGAAACCTTCCAGCTTGTCCAGCGCACCGGCCTGTTCGAACACTTCGGCATACATCTCGATGGCCGCGTGGGCGGTATAGCAGCCGGCACAGCCGCAGTCGTTTTCCTTGGTGTGTTGCGCGTGCGGCGCACTGTCGGTGCCGAGGAAGAATTTCTTGCTGCCGCTGATCGCGGCCTTCACCAGCGCTTCGCGGTGCATCTCGCGCTTGAGCACCGGCAGGCAGAAGTAATGCGGGCGGATGCCGCCCTTGAACATCGCGTTGCGGTTGTACAGCAGGTGATGCGCGGTGACGGTCGCGGCGATGTTGTCCGCAGCGCTCGCCACGAACTCGGCGGCGTCTTTGGTGGTGATGTGTTCGAACACCACGCGCAGCCCGGGCAGATCCTTCAGCAGGGGTTGCAGCACGCGCTCGATGAACGCCGCCTCGCGGTCGAACACGTCCACCGCCGGGTCGGTGACTTCACCGTGCACCAGCAGCGGCATGCCGCAGCGCTGCATCTCTTCCAGTGCGGCGTAGGTCTTGCGCAGGTCGGTGACGCCCGCATCGGAGTTGGTGGTCGCTCCCGCCGGGTACAGCTTCACCGCGTGGACGATGCCACCGGCTTTGGCTTTGCGTATCTCTTCCGCGCCGGTGTTGTCGGTCAGGTACAGCGTCATCAGCGGTTCGAATTTCGCGCCCGCAGGCAATGCGGCCATGATTCTTTGACGGTAGGCTTGCGCCAGTTCAATGGTGGTGACGGGCGGACGCAGGTTGGGCATCACGATAGCGCGCGCGAACTGACGCGCGGTATCCGGCAGCACCGATTGCATCGGCGCACCGTCGCGCAAATGCAGGTGCCAGTCGTCAGGGCGGGTAATGATGAGTTGTTGCACGATAAGTTCCGGCTGGATGATGGGAGAGATTGTAATTCAAAGTATCGTCCGGCGCGCTGGGCCAGCATAAAACTGCACCAAGGGTGCCCCTAAAAATCAAAATTTCTAAGTCAGACTATAACCAATGACTTGCCAGCGTCTTTTGCTGGCTTAGTCAGATGGCTTGTGTTTTTCCAGATGCGCGCGAAAAATCGCAGCGCCGCATATCGAGACAATTGAGATATATGTAAACAAGATTTTTCGCGCGCAACAACGTATGGCGACACAACGAAGTTGCTGTGCAGGCTAACCTTCAGGTTATGCCACAACTAAAATATTGGTTTTGAGAGGTACCCTAATGCGCTTCGTCCCAATTCTT
>CAZCKZ010000048.1:0-10309 GCA_964499395.1 uncultured Gallionella sp.
CATCGGGACGCGACAATGCGATGCGTTTGAAGGCTTCCTCGCACCAGGCGAATTCGGTAGCTTCGGATTTCAGGAACCTGCGCCGTGCCGGGGTATTGAAATATATCTCGCGTATTTCCACCGTCGTGCCTTGCGCATGGCTGGCCGGAACGGGTTCGCTGAGCCGTCCGTCGATCGCCTCCACTTTCCATCCGTGTGTATCGGATCCGGTACAACTGGTCAGGGTAAGTTGTGCCACTGCCGCCATGCTCGCCAGTGCTTCACCGCGAAAACCCATGCTGGCGACTTTTTGCAGCTCATCCAGCGAGGCGATCTTGCTGGTGGCATGGCGCATCAGTGCAAGCGGCAGCTCATCTTTGGCGATGCCCCTGCCGTTGTCACGCACCCGCAGCAGCTTGATGCCGCCTCCCTCGAGCTGCACCGAGATGTCGGTTGCGCCGGCATCCAGACTGTTCTCCAGCAACTCCTTCAGGGCAGCGGCAGGACGCTCGATGACCTCGCCGGCGGCGATTTGGTTGATGAGCAGTTCGGGTAGCAGCCGGATGGCAGACATGGGCCAAGAGCAGGGTTGTCAAGACGTCGAATTATAACGGAGAAGCGCTATCGTTTTGCCGGGACAAAAACCTTGCAGGTGTGCTTTAACTTGGAGTGGGCCAGCTCAAAGCGCCGGGGTTTCACGACTTGACTTTTTTATGAATAGGGCGCTGAATTCGCTCCTGTAGTTGACCATATTACTCGTGTTTAATCCAGTCAAGGAGAACGTCATGAAACAACTTAAGAATTTGTTCTTCGGTTTAGCCATGGTTGCTTTGGCAAGTCCCGTTCTGGCGGCAGATTCAGCAGGTTCGATCACCATTATCTCTCCGGCAAACGGAGCGATGCTGCAGAGTTCCGGGAACAAGCTTGAATTCAATGTCCATTTGAGTCCGAACGGCAATCATGTGCATATCTATGTGGACGACCAGAGTCCCATCATCGATCGGAATATCAGCAATTGCCCTTGCAGCATCGATTTGCCTGTGCTGTCACCCGGCAAACATACCATCGTGGTGAAGGAGGCAACGGTCAGCCATGCCCTGACCGGAGTCCAGGGATCGACCACGGTAACGGTTAAGTAGTTCGGAAGCGGCAAACTCAAGCAGTGCAGAATCTGATCTATGCGCTGATCCAGGTCATCCATAACTTCGGTGCCGCAACCGTGGTTGGTACGGCCACCGCAGCCATCTGGCTTGCTCATGGCAATGCCGAGGTTCGGCACCGATTGTCTTTTCTTCTCGCACTGGCCTGGGCAACTCAGGCGGTGACCGGGCTGCTGTTCGGCGCGACTACCTATTATTTCGACAGGAGTCTGCCGGATATACACGGCGTCGCGGTCGATGCGCTGGTAGTCAAAATCGTTTGTGCCTTGACTGGATTCATCCTGGCGGCTGTTTATTTGAAATCTCATTCCCGATGGAGTGCGGACAAACAATTTTTCGCATGGCGAATTTCGCTCGTGCTGGGCGGGGTAGCGCTGAGTTCGGCAGCTTTTTTACGCTGGTTTTCCTGAAGGCATATTCCGGCTACCGCCTGACCTCTGCTATCCATGGTTACTGTCAACGTAGTGCAGGTATAATCTCACCCGTTAAGCATTGTTCGCGGCAATAATTTCTGTCCGGGCACAAAACATCCATAAAAATACAGGAGAGGAATATGCGCATAGGCATACCTTCGGAGACTTCCGCGGGGGAAAAGCGGGTTGCGACGGTGCCGGAAGTCGTGGAGAAGCTCATCAAGCTGGGTTTCAATGTCGCGGTTGAGTCGGGCGCTGGAGAGGGGTCGAATTGCAACGACGATACCTACCGTGCAGCGGGAGCCGAGATCATTGCTGGCGCTCCCCAATTGTGGGCCGCTTCCGACATCGTGCTCAAGGTGACCGTCCCGACCAGTGCCGAAGTTGAGTTGATGCACGAAGGCGGGACCCTGATCGGTTTCATCTGGCCCGCACAAAATCCGGAGTTGATGAAACAGCTGGCTGCGAAGAACGCAACTGTGTTGGCCATCGACTGCCTGCCGCGCCAGCTTTCCCGCGCTCAGAAGATGGACGCCCTGACTTCGCAGGCTGGCGTAGCCGGCTACCGAGCCGTGATTGAGGCAGCCAACGTCTTTGGTCGCTTCTTCAACGGCCAGATCACGGCTGCGGGCAAGGTTCCGCCGGCCAAGGTATTCATCGCTGGTGCCGGCGTGGCTGGCCTCGCGGCGATCGGTACGGCCGCCGGTCTGGGCGCCATTGTGCGTGCCAACGATACCCGTGCCGAAGTGGCCGACCAGGTCAAGTCGCTGGGCGGCGAATTCGTGAAAGTCGAATATGAGGAAGAAGGCTCGGGCGGCGGCGGCTACGCCAAGGTGATGAGCGAGGGCTTCCAACAGGCGCAGCGCGAGATGTATGCCAAACAGGCCAGGGAGGTGGACATCATCATCACCACCGCGCTGATCCCCGGCAAGCCAGCGCCAAGGCTGATTACCGCCGAGATGGTGCAGAGCATGAAGCCGGGCAGTGTCATCGTCGACATGGCGGCAGAGCGGGGCGGTAATTGCGAACTGACCGAGCCCGGCAAGGCAGTGGTAAAGCACGGCGTGACCATCGTCGGTTACACCGACCTGAATAGTCGTCTGGCCAAGCAATCTTCGACGCTTTATGCAAACAACCTGTACCGTCTGACCGAGGAGTTGTGCAAGACCAGGGACGGCACGATCAACGTCAACATGGAAGACGATGCGATCCGCGGCCTGACGGTGATCAAGGACGGAGAAATCACCTGGCCGGCGCCTGCACTCAAGTTGCCTGCGGCAGCACCCAAGCCCGTTGCTGCCGTCAAGGCTGCTCCGCCTAAAGCGCATGGTCGTGGGGGTGCTCCGGCATCGTCCGGAAAGACGGCAGTCCTCTTTGGCGTCGTTGCGCTGTTGTTCCTGCTTATCGGCGCCTATGCGCCGGCAGCGTTCCTTGGGCATTTCACGGTGTTCGTGCTCGCGTGTTTCGTCGGTTACATGGTGGTGTGGAATGTCACCCCGGCTCTGCACACCCCTTTGATGAGCGTCACCAATGCGATAAGCAGCATCATCACCATCGGTGCACTGGTACAGATCGCGCCGCGACTTGGACTGCTGAGCGGTTTTGCTGACCGTCCGGACGGCTGGATACGCTGGCTGGCGGTGGTGGCCATCGCACTCACTGCAGTCAATATGATCGGTGGCTTCGCCGTGACTCGGCGCATGCTGTCGATGTTTCGCAAATAAGGGTTAATAAATATGTCTGCAAGTTTGGCAACGGTTTCATATATAGGCGCGATCATCCTGTTTATCCTGAGCCTGGGCGGCCTGTCCAATCCCGAGACTTCGCGGCGCGGCAATCTCTACGGCATGATCGGCATGACGATTGCGGTGCTGGCGACGGTGTTCGGTCCCCGAGTTACCTCGGAAGGGCTTTCCTGGATCGTCGTCGCGATGGTGGTGGGCGGCAGCGTCGGACTCTATGCCGCGCGCAAGGTGCAAATGACGCAGATGCCGGAACTGGTCGCGCTGATGCACAGTCTGGTTGGTATCTCTGCCTGTCTGATAGGATTCGCCAATTACATCGACCCGACGGCATCACTGCATCTGTCCAGTGCTGAAAAGGCGATCCACGAAATCGAGGTCTATCTTGGCATCCTGATCGGCGCGGTGACCTTTTCAGGCTCCCTCATTGCTTTCGGTAAACTGTCAGGCAAGATCGGCGGCAAACCGCTTCTGCTGCCGGGACGCCACTTCATGAATCTGCTTGGCCTGCTGGTCGTCATCGCGTTCGGCTGGCAATTCCTGCACGCCGAAACGATCAGCGCAGGCATGCTGGGGCTGACCGTGATGACGGTGATCGCCTTGCTGTTCGGCATCCACATGGTGATGGCCATCGGGGGCGCCGACATGCCGGTGGTGATATCCATGCTGAACAGTTATTCCGGCTGGGCGGCAGCGGCAACCGGCTTCATGCTGAGCAACGACCTGCTCATCGTCACCGGCGCGCTGGTGGGTTCCAGCGGTGCCATCCTTTCCTACATCATGTGTCGCGCGATGAACCGCAACTTCTTCAGCGTCATTGCAGGCGGATTCGGTAGCGGAGGCGGCAAGCCGGCCAAGGCCGGCGGCGATGCGCAGCCGGCAGGCGAGGTGATCTCCATAAACGCGGCAGAGGCGGCAGAACTGTTGCGTGAAGCAAAAAGCGTGATCATCGTGCCGGGATACGGCATGGCCGTAGCTCAGGCCCAGCACGCGGTCTACGAGATCGCCCAGTTCCTGCGCGAAAAAGGCGTCAACGTGCGCTTCGCCATCCATCCGGTTGCCGGTCGCATGCCCGGTCACATGAACGTGTTGCTGGCCGAAGCCAAGGTGCCTTACGACATCGTGATGGAGATGGATGAAATCAACGAGGACTTTCCGGATACCGATGTGGCCATTGTGATCGGTGCCAACGACATCGTAAATCCAGCTGCGCAGGAGGAACCCGGCAGCCCCATCGCCGGCATGCCGGTACTGGAAGTCTGGAAGGCCAGGACCTCCATCATGATGAAGCGCAGCATGGCTACCGGCTATGCGGGCGTGGAAAATCCGCTGTTCTACAAGGAGAATAACCGCATGTTGTTCGGCGATGCCAAGAAAATGCTGGAAGAAGTACTGGTTGCCCTTAGAGCATAACCGGGTGAGCATAATAACGAAACAGCAAAGAGCCGCTGATGTGGCTCTTTGTTATTTGGCAAAGCGCGGCGCGTTGAAGATCAGCAATACCCCGAGCAGGCTTTGTATCAGATAGAGGATGCTGGACACACCGTGCAACATTTTGAACTGCGCGGCAAATGTGCTGTGCATCACATCCAGAGGCAGGGCCTGCAGCTTGAGACCGGCCATGACCGGCTGAATGCCGAACTGCAGAATCACCGTGATCAGCAGCATCGCCGCGACGATCCGGAACAGCGCCAGCCGGAACGATGCGCGGCCGGTTGTGCCGAATTGCCAGGCCAGCAGGTATGCACCGCAGGCCAGGCCGAGATAGTTCACCAGCGTGAACATCTGTCCGGCCAGCATGCCTGCCAGCTGCCGGTCCGGCTGTCCGTAGAACAGCACCGGCACGGCGAGGTAGCCAACAGCCCATATGCCGCCGACCCAGGCGGGAACCAGAAGCGAAGCAAGTTTTGTGGCAAGATTTTTCATGGGGCTAGGGTAGCACAGCAGTAATCCAAGGCAAGTTCGAAAAGGAACCTGCAGGACTTTATCACGTCAGACCTTACACTGACCGTCGTTACCAGCAAAACACAAGGAGGTGGCAATGTATTACATCGTAGAAAGTAACAAGTCGTTTGATCAGGCTGCGACCGATCTGGAAGCGGCGGTAAAGCGCCATGAATTCGGCGTGCTGCACATCCATGATCTGGGCAACACGCTGCGCGGCAAAGGCGTTGCCTTTGCCGAAAATTGCAAAGTATTCGAAGTGTGCAATCCGGGACAGGCTGCCAAAGTGCTTGGTACCGACATGCGTTTGAACATGGCCCTGCCGTGCCGTATCTCGGTTTACACCGAACGGGGAAAAACCATGATCGGAATGATCCAGCCGGTGTTCATGCTTGGGGCTTTGTCTCAGGATGCATCGCTGGCCAGTGTGGCTCAAGAAGTTGAGGCCAAGACCAAAGAAATGATCGAAGAAGCCAGATAGATTTATCTGAAAATATCCCATGACGCTGATGCCTGTTTGGACCGAACAAATAAAATATCTGGTGGGTATGTTTGCCATCCTGAATCCGCTCGGTGCGATTCCGATCTACCTCAGCATGATGACGGACCGGCGTCCGGAGGTGATGCACCGCACTGCTTTCAAGGCATCCGTTGCAGTGGCCGTGATACTGATACTTGCAGCCTGGTCGGGTGACAGTTTGCTATCGTTCTTCGGAATCGGTATGCCGGCATTTCGTATCGCCGGCGGACTGTTGGTACTGCTCATCGCCGTCGCAATGTTTGGCGCCAAAACCAGCCCGGCCCAGCATACTGACGCGGAGCAGGCAGAGGGGGAAGCAAAAAACGACATCGCGGTGGTGCCGCTTGCGATCCCGTTGCTGGCCGGGCCGGGCGCGATCAGCCTGGCGATCGTCGATGCACATCAGGCTGGCAGCCTGCCGGACAAGATCATGTTCAGTGTCGGGATTGTCGGCGTAACGGTGATCGTCTGGCTGGTGCTGCGCATGGCCGAGCCGATCGGCAAGCGTCTGGGCACGGGTGGACTCAATATCGCGACACGGGTGATGGGGCTGATACTCGCCGCGATGGCGGTGCAATTCATGGCGGATGGGATGCTGGCGTTATTCCCGGGGCTGTCTCATTGAGGGGTTTCCCGGGCGCCCCGGCTTATGGCTGGTCCTGACCGGCTGCTTTCTGCAATTCGGATAAACCGCCCGGAGCCTGAACCACTGCCTGCGGGCCTTCAATCTTGTTCTGTGCCCAGTCTACCGTCCAACCCACTCCCCATGCCATCAGGGTGGCGAGCACCAATATCATCACGCCGCGTGCCATGCCCTTGGGGATGCCCTGCGCATCCAGATAATTGTTCAGGAACCATGCGGCCACAAAAAATACGATAGTGGATATGGTCAGATTAAGCATGGCGGGAGCGTATCAACATCGCAGTTATTCCTTGCAGGAAGCGGGGCTCAAATTGATCTCGAACGCATGCGCCCGTCAATGTCAGAAGGCATAAGCAGTTTGACCGTTATCACCTGCGGCGACATAACCGAAGCCGCTACTGACCAGGGGATTCATGCAGGATGTGCCGGTTGTGCAGGCAGCTATTCCGGTGCTGACTGATGCGCTCCAATCGTGGCCATTCACGCTGGTATAGGTATTGCCGGCGCTGTCGATAGCGACGAACTGGACCGATGAGATGAATCCCAGCCATGGGTCTACGGCAGGGGCGGTCGTATAGGCAGTCGCGGTTTCAACGCCGCGAGGTTCCACGGTGACACCAACCAGAGGATTTGTGCCTAGCGTCAGTGCAGTCCATTTACCAGCATGGTTGTAGCTGTCGCTGGTCACGATCGTGCCGTTGTTACCCACTGCCACATAGACCGAGCCGTAGACACTGGCGATGGCAGCCACCTGATACAGATCGCTGGTTGTGTTGGATGTTTGTTGTACCCAGACACTGCCGCTATTCGTAAGGATCGTGCCGCTGTTGCCCACCGCGACATACATGCCGGCATGGCTGATACCATTCAGTCTGTTGGTCGTGCCTGACGTGGCTAATGACCATGTGTTCCCGTCGCTGCTCGAGACTATTGTGCCCCCATCGCCTACTGCAAAGAATGAGCCTGAAACTTGTATGATGGAACGCAAATTTTGAGTAGTTGTCGTGGAGGTTGCGACAGACCAGTTGATCCCGTCGGTGCTGTAGACGGCTTTTCCTCCGTCACCCACGGCTACCCAGCGCAGTCCGGGCGTGGTTGCATTATTCTGGTTGGCCGCGTAACCGGCCACCGCATTCAGGTTGGTTGCAACCGGAGGGGATTGCACGGTCCAGCTAATCCCGTCGGGACTGGTAAAGATCGCACCGTTCTGACCGACAGCAGCAAATGTCCCGGTGGCACTGAGAGCGGTATTATTCCCGCAGGTCGTCAGGCTGGTATATCCCAAACCATAAATATTCGAGCTGAAGTTGGTGGTGTTAAGGCTCCAGTTGGCACTGGCATTGTAGGGTGTCGCGCTGACCGTCGAACTGCTCGGTCCGCCCGGCCCGCCATCGATTCGGCCATTGGCGGCAAAATAAGTCTGCTTCCCGTTAATCAAACCGCACGCATAAAAAGGCGTGGCGGCCGAGACGTAAGCGTGTGCATTGGGCAAACTGGTCCAGTTGAAAGCGGTAAGGCTGGGATTGGTCGCGGTGAAAAGCCAGTAATCGACACTTGGACTGGCTGTCCAGGTCAGCTTGACTCTGTTATCTCCCGCAGTGGGAGTGAGTGTTGGAGGAGCTGCAGAAGAACCGGTGTCGAAACACCCGCCAAGGAGCGTGGATACCACTGCAACGATTAACACATAAAACAATTTTTTCACTATTGAATTCCTTGACGGGGATTTATTCCATTGCTGAATACAGGGTACCGATTCAAAACGGTGCAACCGACTTTCAACACATTTTGATGCATTCAAATCGGCAACGGCAAACCTTGTTTGAAAGTTTTTATTTTACTTTAAAGCCGCAGTTTAAAGCGGGCGGAACGATACATGAGCATCATAAAAAATGAAAGCAACATTGTTACCGGATGTTACCAATGCCCGCATGCTTTGCGTCCGGTTTGAATGCCAGTTTGCTGCCAGCTATTTCAATATCCGGCATCCGGTGTGGCAGGCGTCGCTCCAAATACCGCATCGCCCGCCGGGTTTGTCACCGTCACCGTGGCGGAGGCGATCGTCTGGTTGCCCGAAGCATCAGTTGCCGAATAGGTCACCGTATAAACCCGTCCTGCCAGGCTCTTGCTTGTTGCGAGAAGCTTGAAGTACCGGTCATCAAGCCCATAGCTTGCGTCACGGATGTCGCCGGGCTCCAGGTATTCATTGGCGATGATGGATACGAGCTTGATTTCAGGCAGGCGATCGTAGTCGTCCTTTAATATGAACGATGCCTTGATGGGCACAAGCTTGTTGCTTTGCGAAACAATCGTGTCTGGACTCAAAATTACCGTTAGGCTGGGCGGAGTAACGTCGAGCTGATCGATCGGAACGGTCAGAGTGGGGGGATCCCCGTCGCTAAAAGTCACCAGCGCGTGGCCGCCCAGATAGCTGCTATCCGCCTTATCCAGGGAGACACGCATCTTGTACATGGTCTGGCCGGTACGAATCTGGGGTGAATGGTCATTCATGGCTTCCCAGGCGATGGCATGGGCTACGCCGTCCTCGGGTGCGATCACGCTGACCCGCCACCCTGTCGGAGAATTCGAGCTTGTCGAGGGTATGCCCAACTTGGCAGTCCACCCTGACGGGAGATCATGCAGTTCATTGACATCGTTCTTGGGATTTCCATCATTCTGGTCGTCGCGCCCGATCGTGACCGCGGTGATATTCTGCTGGCTGTTATTGGTCACGCGATAGTGGTAGGCGATCTTGCCGGCAGCGTGCCGGGCATACACGCCCACGACGGCAAGGGGCTTGGTATCATTCGACGGAACGATCGTATCCGCAGCGCAAGCCTGGGATGCGAAAGCCAGGCTGGTTGCCCCGAACAGCAAAATCGCGATACTTTGTTTCATCATTGTTAAATTCCTTCAGAATTGTTTTGTTCAATCATGGCCGCACCCGGGAAACAGCTCAGGGTTGCTGTTGACTGGCTGCCTTGAGC
The DNA here is from genome assembly GCA_964499395.1 of uncultured Gallionella sp. Classification (GTDB taxonomy): domain Bacteria; phylum Pseudomonadota; class Gammaproteobacteria; order Burkholderiales; family Gallionellaceae; genus Gallionella. The sequence goes on from CAZCKZ010000048.1 coordinate 9,386, forward strand.
AGTTGCGACAAATCGACAGAAGTTTGCGACGCCGCCTGCGGCCCTTCGATTTTGACCTGGATCCAGTCCACCACATCACCGGCGCCCCAAGACACCAAGGAGGCGACCAAAAATATCATCACGCCGCGTGTCATACCCTTGGGTAAGCCCTGCTCGTCAAGGTAACGGTTAGCAAACCAGGCCACGATGAAAAACACGATCGTGGAGATGACCAGGTTGGACATGGAAGGCATTGGAAATTTATTCCTCGGAATTGAATTCGGGCGACATGATAACGGGTTGATCACCCGGATGCCAAATGGAGTATTTTTCCATTACGGCAACAAAGCGTCCCGAATCGGTAAAATCTTTCAGCCAGCGCTGCAGTTTCGGGTAGGGGGATTGCGCAAACCAGTCCTTGTCGACCCCGGCAAACTGGCGGATAAACGCGAACAGTGCGGCATCGGCAACGGATAATTCGTCACCCAGCAGGAAACGCGAGATACCCAACCGGTTTTCCAACTTCAGTAAAAATACTTCAGCTTCTGAGCGGTAATGGGTATGCGGATATTCCGGATAGCGGTCAGGATATTTATAGCGGTCAAGCCAGAATTTGAACACGGTGTCGTTCTCGCTGACCAGATGCCCGGCGGCATCGACATGTCGATGGTCCTGCCCCAGCCAGCCTTCCGGGTCATTGCGCTGCAGCGCCCAGCGCATGATGTCCCAGCTTTCGTCAATCACCTTTCCTTGCGGCAATATCAGCACCGGTACACTGCCTTTGGGGGAAGCCGCCAGCATGCTTTCAGGTTTGTCGCGCAATGACACCTCACGCAATTCGACCGCCACTCCGCTAGCATAAAGCGCAAGGCGTGCGCGCATCGCATAGAAACAGCGCCGGAAGGAATAGAGTACGGGCAGCATGAGTTGATTGCCGCAGAAAGA
>CAZCKZ010000049.1:0-10272 GCA_964499395.1 uncultured Gallionella sp.
GCATTCGTGCTCGCCAGCAGCGCAAGGATGTTGCCGTGGGATACCGCAGTTCTGCCCTTCGCCTTTCTGACCATGGCTGGCGCTTCGGGGTGTGCATTGATCACGATACTGTTCCTCATTATCAGAAAAACCACCAAGCTCGTGATCGGCGATTCGGTCATCGATTTGATGACCACAATCATTGCATGGAGCCTCGGTTTACTCATGCTGGTAATCATTGCCGAGATATTTACGGTACTTTATTCGGGTACCGATCATGCCGCCTCGATGAAATTCAGCATGTTTGGCCACAACGGGCTCAATATGTACGTGCCCTGGTTTTGGGGAATAATGGTGGCGTTGGTCGGCAGCTTTGTTGCGCTGCTCTTCCGCAAGGTCAGGAGAAGCTATGACCTGTTGCTTCCTTTGGTGAGTTTCGTGGTTTTCATGGCAATCTTGTTAGAGAAGCCAATGATACTGGTGTTCCCCGCTTTTAGCCCTTCCCCGCTGGGAGAATATACGGAATACCACGTTACCCTTATCGAGTTTTTCAACGTGCTGCTTGTCTGGGCCCTCGGTTTCCTGTTCCTGACGCTTATTTTAAAAGGCGCAATCGGCATATTGACTGGCGAAGTGAGGCACGACAAGTCGTCAGCTTCTTCGCAGAACGGCGCTTAAGGAGATATTTGAAATGGATTGCCTGCATAAATCGTCAAAAATAGTCGCACTTGCCATGTGCGGTTTCCTGGTTGGCGGATTGAGTGCTTACAATATCGCTCACTCCGCAGAGGAAAAACAGGCTGAAGCACAGAGTGCGCAGCCGGTAACGGACTGCTTTGAAAGCAGGGCAGGTTTCTCTTCCGTTACCAGGGTCGAAAATGTCGTTCCGAAGTATGGCTATCCAAATGTTAAATGCTCGAAAACAACAGACGCTGTTTTATGGTATGGAGATCCTTTTTACGGGACCATACCGATGGGTGAAATGCCGAACATAAACGATAAAACTCGTGGCGATTTTGCCAATGCCGTTGTCAAGCCGAGAGAACCCCAGTTGATGTATTTCAACATGGGGCCCAATGGATGCCAGACATGTCATAACGGTAAAATCGTGCCATACCCGAAGAATAAAAAGCCAAGGCTGCTTGGGATGCATCAGGACATCGTTGCGAACTCGCTCAAGTTAATGCATGGTCGCGGAGCAATATGGTGTCTCGATTGTCACAGCGCAAAAAACCGCAATAAACTGGTTGATCGCGAGGGAAACCTGATAAGTTTTAACCAACCCCAGAAATTATGTGGCAGTTGCCATGGCGAAAATTACATCGACTGGAGGGCAGGAATACACGGAAAGCGGATAGGTTCATGGGTTAAGGGTGGCAAGAAAAGATGGTGGGTATGCACTGAATGTCATAACCCGCATACCGTGCAAATAGAAAGATTTAACCCGCTTGTGCCGGAACCAGGGCCTGCTCTGCCACGGGGAATGAAGAATGCCGACTATGAACGAGTCGGTGATGGTGAGCACTAGAGCAACATAGGATGGACATGCAGGCAAGTCTGGTTTCAAAATAGTAGCGTGGTTTTGGCATGACATAAACCGGATAATCATCAGGCACAATCAGGATAATGAAATACAACTCAAAAAATACAATGCTGGCATTTTCTTCAGAAGAGGAAGTTTCCAGATTTCACGACCAGTTGACCGATGCCTTGCGCATAGTCATGCTTCATTCTGGAGGCGATGAAGCTGCCAGTAAAGAAGATGATTTGAAACATACCCAAGAGTTCTTCGAACGCTATTCCGTTCTGGCGGAAACGCTAAGTTCCTTGCGCGCCCATCTGCCGCGAAAATCGGATGGGTGATTCAACTGAAGCGTGTGCTCGGTATCAGCGTGCATGATGTTCATAGAGTGGAGTAAAGTAGAGCAGTGCGGTCTGAAAATTAATTACTTGTCGCAAGTATCATCTTTGTTCGTTAACCAATAGGAGCAGAAAATGAAATCAATAATCCCATGCATGATCGTAGCAGCCAGCCTGATCATTTCGGGAACTGCACTGGCAGCAGAGCCGGCGGCCGGAAAAGCCAGGTGTAATATGTGCCACGCCGTCAATAAAAAAATCGTTGGCCCGTCGTATATGGATATTTCCATGAAATACAAAGGAGATAATGGCGCGGCGGCTAAAATTGCAGCCAATATCACCAAGGGCGGTGCGTTCGGCTGGAAGCTTGGCAAGATGCCGCCAAGAGGGATGGGCGCGAGGGACGACGAGATCAAGGCAATGTCGGAATATATTGCCGGCTTGGCAAAGTAATTTCGTTCTTCACGTTTCAGGCATGTCGGGTAGCCCAGCGCGGGTTACCCGTAGCCAAACCTATCCGCTTTATTCAAAAATAAGTCGATCCCTATCCTCGAATTGGATAAGATGAGGCTGGTTTATCTTGAACTTGCCTGTGACTGACTTACTCCGCGAATTGTGTCAATGCAACAAAATCTGATCGACGCATTGGTCGCCATAGCCGGCAACGATGCCGTGCTGGCGGGCGAACCGGCTGCGCCTTATTGTAACGACTGGCGCGGACGCTATTCGGGCGATGCGCTGGCAGTGGTGTTTCCGGCCAATACAGGGCAGGTCGCCGAGGTGGTGAGGTTGTGTGCCGCCAGTCAAATCGCCATCGTGCCGCAGGGGGGTAATACCAGTTTGTGCGGGGCCAGTGTGCCGCTGCCGCAAGGCGAACAGGTTGTAGTAAACCTGTCGCGCATGAATCTCGTTCGCGATATAAACCCTGCCAATTACACCATGACCGTGGAGGCGGGATGCAAGCTGGAAGATGTGCGCAGGGCGGCCGAGAATAGCAACCGGTTTTTTCCGTTGGGACTCACAGCCACGCAAAAAATCTGCGAGATCGGCGGCAACCTTTCCACCAATGCGGGCGGTATCAATGTGCTGCGCTACGGTAACGCGCGCGACCTGGTGCTCGGACTGGAAGTGGTGCTGCCGGACGGGCGCATCTGGAACGGCTTGCGCAACCTGCGCAAGGATAACTCCGGCTATGACCTGAAACATCTGTTCATGGGTGCGGAAGGCACGCTGGGCATTATTACCGCTGCCGTGCTGAAATTGTTTCCGCGGCCGCAAGCCGAGGCGACCGCATGCGTGGCGGTGCGCGACCCGGCTGCGGCTGTCGCGTTGCTGGCACACCTGCGTGCAAGCTGCGGCGACAGGATCAGCGCCTTCGAGATCATCTCGCGCTCCAGCCTCGATCTGGTTTTCAGGCACATGCCCGATATGCGGGAACCGTTCACGGACAAGCATGGATGGATCGTTATTATCCAACTGGCCGACGTGCTGTCTGCACCGCTGGATGAGGCCTTGCGCGAGGCGTTGCGATCGTTCGGCGCCGGCATCGCCGAATTCGATATCACACCGGACAAGGATCATGCAGAACGCTGGTGGAAACTGCGCAAGAACATCAGCGAGGCGCAAAAACGCGAAGGTATCAGCATCAAACACGATGTGTCGGTACCGGTCAGCCGTATCGCTGAATTCATTTCCCGGGCTGATGCCGAATTGCAACAGGCCTTCCCGGGTATTCGTATCGTTGCCTTCGGGCATATGGGCGATGGCAACATCCATTACAATATCTCGATGCTGGACGCCACGCAGAACAATGAATTCATTTCGCTGCAGGAAACCGCAGTTAACCATCGGGTATACGCGGTGGTGCGGGAACTGAATGGCAGCATCAGTGCCGAACACGGCATAGGTCAACTCAAGCGCGCAGCCTTACGTGAACACAAAGATCCGCTGGAACTGGAGTTGATGCGCACCATCAAGCAGGCCCTCGACCCGCATGGATTGATGAATCCCGGCAAGGTTGTGTAACCGTTCGCAAGCGGGTGAAAATTAAAGGAGACACATATGGCCGCCCAACCTGAAATCACCAACATGGCACTGTTCTGCGATTTCGAGAACATTGCGCTGGGCGTGCGCGACGCCAAATACGCGCAATTCGATATCAAGAAAGTGCTGGAGCGCCTGTTGCTCAAGGGCAGCATCGTGGTCAAGAAGGCCTATTGCGACTGGGAACGCTACAAGGAATTCAAGGCAACGATGCACGAAGCGGCCTTCGAACTGATCGAGATCCCGCATGTGAGACAAAGCGGCAAAAACTCGGCTGACATCCGCATGGTCGTGGACGCGCTCGACCTTTGCTATACCAAAGCCCATGTGGATACCTTCGTCATCATCAGCGGCGACTCGGATTTCTCGCCGCTGGTTTCCAAGCTGCGCGAGAACAACAAATACGTGATCGGCATCGGCGTGAAGGACTCAACCTCGGATTTGTTGAGTGCCAACTGCGACGAGTTCATTTTCTACGACGATCTGGTGCGCGCGCAGGAAGCAAAAAAGAAACAGGCTGCCAGGAAGATTCCATCCAAGGCCGCCACCGGGGCTGCCAAGTCCACCGAAGCGAAGGTCGAGGAAGACAAACGCCAGGAAGCGCTCGATCTGATCGTCGAGACCGTCGAGGCATTGATCGCCGAGCGCGGCTCGGATGAAAAGATCTGGGGCTCCATGGTCAAGACGACCATGCAGCGACGCATTCCGGGGTTCACCGAATTATATTATGGCTACCGCTCGTTCAAGGAGCTGGTGGAAGATGCGCAGAAACACAAGTTGCTCAGGGTGGTGCGTGATGAGAAATCCGGGCAGTACACAATTCGTTTGCCTGCGGCCGATTAGCGTGCAAGCCTGTTTGCGGCAGGCTGCCATAAGACTATAGCTGTCTGTCGGGATGGCAGTCCCAATCAAGGAGTCTCATATGACCAAAAAAGTGGCAATCGTACTCGCATTCGTCATGCTGGCCATCGTCGCATGGGGATTGTTTTTTGAGGCGGGGTCAACAAGAATCATCATCAACGGCCAGGAACTCATCGGGCCGCTCAAGGGCGCAATCGGGGCAGCCGGACTGATCATTGGCCTGATCGCGCTGTTCTGCGCGGCGATCTTCCTGCTCTTTGTGTTTGCCGGAATCGGCATCTTTATCCTGGGCGGCGTGATCGTCGCCGGGCTCATCATGGCGGGATTTGCGTTTCCGTTTCTGCTGGTTCTGCTCCTGCCATTGGCCATCGTCTGGCTGTTCATTGCGCTCACGCGTCAAACCGGCACATAAATTCCTAGTGGACTTGATCACGGCAGGGTTGGTGAAGAATACATTTTCTGAATCGCCACCAGGCACAACAATGAACCGGAGGGATTATGGCTATCACACTTGCGTTTGATGTCTATGGAACCCTGGTAGACACCCACGGCATTATCGTTACGCTGGAAAAATTTGTTGGCAACAAAGCGGCTGAATTCTCCCGTGCCTGGCGTGACAAGCAGCTCGAATATTCTTTCCGCCGGGGGCTGATGCAGAATTATGAAAACTTTGCCGTATGTACCGGCAATGCTTTCGATTACACGGCGTCCTGTTTTAATGTTTCATTCAGACAGGGGGACAGGGAAGAAGTCATGGCCGCGTACAGAACATTGCCTGCGTTCGATGACGTGGCAGAAGGGCTGGATCGGGCAAGGAAATCCGGTTATAGAATGTTTGCGTTCTCGAACGGCAGCGCCGAAGCGGTGGAGGCATTGTTAATGAATGCCGGCATCAGGGAATATTTCATCGGGGTGGTGAGCACCGATGAAATGAAGTCCTACAAACCCAACCCCGGGGTATACAGCCATTTTTTAAGAAGGGCAGGCGCCCTGGGGTCTGATGCCTGGCTGGTATCAAGCAATCCGTTCGATGTGATCGGGGCTGTTTCTGCCGGCATGCGGGCGGCATGGATCAAGCGCTCGCCGGATGCATTATTCGATCCGTGGGGAATCGAGCCGACAATTACCGTAACCAGTCTGTTGAACCTGTCCAGACAAGTTGACGATGAATGCAGAAAATCCTGATCCTGCCATTCGTTGATTCGCCGGTGATGCCGAGCAAGGTTTGGGATGGGAGTGGTTTACTCCGGGCTGACCTGTACCTGTGCGGGTGTTCCTTTGGCAGGCGCGCGCAACAGCAGCAGCAACGGAAGCATCACCACGAAGTTGATCGTGGCGAACCAGAAACTGTCGATGTAACCGATGTTCTGCGCCTGATGCAACACGGCTTGCGCGGCGAGGTGTATGCCTTGCGGATCGGTTGTGCCGAGATGCAGCGGGGCAAGATAGTTGTGCAGCGCTTCGTTGTAAGGGGTGATAGCACCGCGCAGCAGGCTCCAGTTCTGCTGAGTGTCGCGCGAAAAAAATGTGACAAGTATCGAGATGCCGAGCGATGAACCGAGCGCGCGAATCAGGCTGTAGATGCCGGCAGCTTCAGCCGCGATCTCTTTGGGCAGGGTGGTGAAGGCGAGCGTGGAGATCGGCACGAACACCAGTCCCATGCCCATGCCTTGCAGGATCATCGGCACAAGCAGGTCATTCGCGGTCATCTCGGATGTGAAGCTGGTCATCAGATAATTTCCGGCGATGCTGCAGAAGATGCCGACGAGGATGAAATTGCGCGGCAGAATTTTGCCGGAGAATTTGCCGACGAACATCATTACGAAAAACGATGCCACGCCGCGCGGTGCCATGTACAACCCGGCCTCAAAGGTGGGATAGCCGAGGAAGTTTTGCAGGAACAGCGATTGCAGCACCATGCCGCCGAAGAAACCTATGCCGATGGTGGTCATGATCAGGCTGGCGACCAGAAAGTTGCGATCCTTGAAGATGCGCAGGTCGAACAGCGGGTGGTGCTTGCCGGTGAGCGAGTAAACGATGAAGAAGATGAATGAGATCGTCGCGACGATGGCAGCGAAAACCAGCATCTGCGAACTGAACCAGTCGTCCTGGTTGCCCCTGTCCAGCACCAGCTGCAGCGCGCCTATACCCAATGCCAGCGTCGCGAAACCCTTCCAGTCCATGCGTCTTGCGCGCGTGGGCGTATCGTGCACGTAGCGCATCGCGAGGATGAAGGACGCGATGCCGACCGGCAGGTTGATGTAGAACGTCCAGCGCCAGCTGAAATATTCGGTCAGCCACCCGCCCAGTGTCGGCCCCAGTATCGGCGCAACCATGACGCCCATCGCCCAGATCGCCATTGCCTTTCCGCGCTGCTCGCCGGGAAATATCTGCAACATGATGGATTGCGACAGCGGCACCAGCGCCGCACCAAACACGCCTTGCAGGAAACGGAACAGCACCATCTGGAAGAGTGAGGTTGCCATGCCGCACAGCGCGGAAGAGATGACGAACCCGGCGATGCTGATCAGCAAAAAGCGTTTCTGCCCGATGCGGTCGGTGATGAAACCGGTGAGCGGCATGATGATGGCCGAGGCGATCAGGTAGGAAGTGAGCACCCAGCTGATATTGTCCGGTGTGGCATTGAGCTGTCCGGCCATATTGGGCAGCGCGACGTTGATGATGGTGGTGTCCAGCACCTGCATGATGGTCGCGGCCATCACGGCGGAGCCGGTCAGAATGCGGTTGCTGTTCATGACGATGCTATTTCAGTTGCACGCTCACAGTCGCCGTTGCGCCGATGCGCAGCGGATGATCGGCATCGGTCGGGGCAAGCTTGATGCGCACCGGCACGCGCTGAGCGATCTTCACCCAGTTGCCGGTGGCATTCTGCGCCGGCAACAGCGAAAAGGCCGTGCCGGTCCCGCCGCTCAGGCTTTGCACCGTACCTTTGAAGTGCTGGCCGGGATACATGTCGATCTTGATGTCCACGCTCTGGCCGGGATGTATGCCCTCCAGTTCGGTTTCCTTGAAATTGGCATCGATGTGGAAGCTGTTGTCGGTGATCAGCGCAAACTGGGGCTGGCCGGCGGCGACCAGCGAGCCCGCAGCGAGCGTGACGTTGCTGAGCTGCCCGTCCTGGGCCGCCGTGACATGGGTGTGTTTCAGATCGAGTTCGGCCTGCTCGATTGCGGCCTGCGCTTTCAGTATGTCGCCGCGCTTGTCGGGCTGCTGTGGAACTGACAGTGCCTTGGCCAGTTTGGCGCGCGCTTCCTCAAGGGCTGCCTGCAGCGACAACTGGCGGGTATGCGCATCGTCCAGGGATTGTTGCGAGAGAAAGTGCTGTGCAACCAGTTCCTGGTCGCGCGCATAGATGGTGCGTGCATTGGCGAGGTCGCTTTCGGCCTGGGCCACTTGCGCCCTGGCGACGGAAATTTCCGCATTGTCCTGGCGTTCCGCCTGCCTGGCGAGCGCCAGATCGGCCTTGGCGCGAGACAACGCGATTACGAACGGTTCCGGATCGATGTCGAACAGCGGTTCGCCTTTGTGCACACGCTGGTTGTCCTTGATGTACACGGCCGTGACGCGTCCCGATACCTGTGCGGCCACATTCACAACGTCCGCGTTGATATAGGCGTTCTCGGTGCTGCGCGAAAGTTCCGAGTAATAGATGAAAGCAGCACCGACGGCCAGCACGATGATCGCCAACGCAATCAGGATGTTTCTTTTGTGAGCCTTGAATAATTCCATTTGTGTATACCTTCAGCTACGGATGCTCGTTAGTTTTTCACGGATGCTGTTCAAAACCTCAAGCGAGGTGGCTATGGCTTCCTTGCCTGATTCGGACAATATATCCTTGCGAAGTTCGGCGGCGTTGCTGCGGATGTGCTCAACCGCTTTCTTGCCGGCATCGGACAGGTACAGATGCTTGACCCGCCTGTCGGTCTCGCTGCCGCAGCGCTTCAGCAGTCCCTCGTGTTCCATGTGGTCTACCTGTTTGACCAGTGTCGCGGCTTCTATGCCCATGTGTTGTGCCAGTTCGCAGTGGGTGCAGCCGTCGTGGCGCGACAGGTGCAGCAACAGCAGCCAGCGGGAATGGGAAAACCCGGAAGGCCGCAGCCGCCGGTCCAGCTCTGTCCGCCAGGCATGCGCGGCCAGATGCAGCGATTCAGCGAATTGTTCATCCAGTGGTTTCATTATTAATTTGCCTGCTAATTATTAGTCTGCTAACTATTTTAAAATAATGCTGCGTTTTTGTCGATAGAGAAATGTTTGCCGGACGGATTCTTCAGGCTCGAAGTTCTTTTCGGACCATGATTAATGCAACATTGTCGAAATGATATAATTCGCGCCTCTTTTATGGTGCCGCTTCATGTCTGCTGTTTTCAATTTCAAAGTCCATTTGTCCGAATTATTCGCTGAGGCATTGCGCGAGGTCGCTCCAGAGCTTGCAGGCAATGGCGCACAGACCGAGATTCTCATCGAGAGGCCAAAACTGGCAGCCCATGGCGACTATGCCTGCAATCTGGCAATGCAGCTGGCCAAACCGCTGCGCAAATCGCCGCGCGACATCGCGCATGCGCTGATCTCGGCGTTGCCGGAATCCGGGGTCATCGAGAAGATGGAAATCGCAGGGGCGGGTTTCATCAATGTGTTCATCACCACTGCGGCCAAGCAACAGATCGTGCGCGGCGTTTTGCAGGCAGGCGCCGGCTATGGGCACATCCATCTTGGTGCGGGACGAAAGGTGGGGGTGGAATTCGTTTCCGCAAACCCGACCGGGCCGCTGCATGTCGGGCATGGCCGCGGTGCGGCAGTGGGCGATTGTTTGTGCAACGTGCTGCACGCGGCAGGCTGGAATGTGACGCGCGAGTTTTACTATAACGATGCCGGTGTGCAGATCGACAACCTGACGCGCTCGGTGCAGTTGCGCTGCAGGGGCATCACGCCGGACCATCCTTCCTGGCCGGAAGAAGGTTATCGCGGCGACTACATTGCGGATGTCGCCGAGGCCTATATGGCCCAGGAAACGGTGGAAGCGGACGACCAGCATGTAAGTGCAGCCGGAAATGTAAACGATGCAGAGGCAATCCGTCATTTCGCAGTTGCCTATCTGCGCCGCGAGCAGGACATCGATCTGCGGGCTTTCGGGGTGAATTTCGATGTGTTCGCGCTGGAATCCGCCCTGTACGCAGACGGCAAGGTCAAGGAGACGGTCGACAGGCTGATCGCCAGCGGCCACACCTATGAGCAGGACGATGCGCTGTGGCTGCGCACTACCGATTTCGGCGATGACAAGGACCGGGTGATGCGCAAGACAGATGGCACTTATACCTATTTCGTGCCGGATGTTGCCTATCATCTGGACAAGTGGCGGCGCGGCTTTACGCGCGTCATCAACGAGCAGGGTGCAGACCATCACAGCACGATCACCCGGGTAAGGGCAGGTCTGCAGGCGCTGGATACCGGTATTCCGCAAGGCTGGCCGGATTATGTGTTGCACCAGATGGTGACGGTGTTGCGCAACGG
>CAZCKZ010000050.1:0-10267 GCA_964499395.1 uncultured Gallionella sp.
ATCACGGCAACAGCGTTGAAATCGGGGGCGGCTTTGCCGACGAGTACAGCCATGACTTTCTCCTTGAGCGTGAATTATTTTTGAGGCGCGCAATTTAGACTTTTGCCATCGCCGCGTCAACCTTGCGTTGTTTGCAGGCCTTGATTTTTATCCGGATGAGGCACTGTTGCCAGTCAAATTCGCAGACTGCCGGCCCATGTTTGCGGCCGCACCCGCAACTCACAACGGCTCGGTCAGGTCGCGCCACATCGTCATCACCAGTGCCATCAGCGCCGGACCCACAAACAAACCGATCAGGCCGAAAACCTCGACACCGCCCAGTATGCCGAACAACACCCACAGGAAGGGCAACTTGACGGCATCGCCGATGATTTTAGGCCGCACGAAATGATCGCCGATGAATAGCACCAGCATGCCAAAAGTGAAAACCGAAATCCCGGCAACCGTGCTGCCCTGGACCAGCAGTATGACCGACACGGTGCCAAAGATGATCGGCGCTGCAAAAGGGATCATCGCCAACACACCTGTCGCCAGGCTCAACAGGGCGGGATGGGGTGCGCCGGCCAGCACGTAGGAGATGCCGATCAGCAGGCCTTCCGCCAGCCCGACCAGAACCAACCCGCTTACCGTAGCCCGGATTGCAACGGCAGCCTGCAAACCATAACGGTCCCCGCTCTCACCGGTCAGCTTGTTGAGCAGCCCGAGTGTTTTTCGCGACAGCTCCTTGCCGTCACGATAAAGAAAAAAAATAACGACGATGGTAAAAACCAAAGTAACCAGCCGGTGGGCGATCTGCGCGCCAAATCTGCGCGCAAAGTCCGAAAGCATTGCATTATCACTTTGACCGATCAGTGTGGACAATGCGGCGGGATCCGACAGGTACTCGCGCCACCATCCGGCAGCCGGGCCGCCCACCCTGGGGATGCCGGGCAACCACGCCGGAACAGCGATGCCGGATTTCTGCACAGCCAATATCCAGTGTGCCACGGTGCCGGCCTCCGTTGCCGCGTGGAACAGGGCGTAGCCGATCGGAAAGAAAAACAATGCAGCAACAATAGATGTCATCACGGCAGCCACACCGGTATCGCCAAGCCTTGTTTTCACTTCCACCAGCAGCCGCAGCGGCCAGGTGGCAATGCCAATCACGACCGCCCATATCAACGCCGGAATAAAACCATGCATCAGCCATGCGGCTGATGCAAGCAATATGATGGAGAGGTAGACCCGGAGCTTGTCCTGCGCCAGCATCATTTATCCGGGATGCCGGTAACAGGCCGAACCCTGCACAATCATGCCCGCACAGCGCGGCGCGAGACTTGCACCGCGGCGATGTGCAGCAATGCGGCGGCAATCAGATACAGGAAAGCGCTTTGCAGATAGGGCAAGAAGTATTGGGCAACCCGGCTACCGTATTGAACCGGGCTCATATTGCCGAAATAGTCGGCAAGCAGATAAAAACTGGCATTGGATATCAGAAACGCCGCGCCGGTAGCCGCGCAGGCAACTGCCGAAAATTCAAACAGGCTGCGCAATGAGAACCGGTAGCGTGTTGCATAAAATCTTCCGGCGAACCACAGCACAAAATAAGTCGGGATCAGGAACCAGTAAGCCGGCGAGAAACACCAGCCATCCACACCGCCGTAGTTGAGCGCCAGGTAATCCACCAACCCGGCCTCGAGCAACAGCACCGGAAAAGCCCAGCGCGGAAGGTAAAAGCCGGCAAGCAGAAATACTGCCAGCGAAGCATCCGGCAGGTGCAATGCGGTACCGAAGTGATATTCCCGCGTTGCCGCCATCAGCGCGGCCAGCGTTACAAAAATTGCGATCGTTCTGGTTTGGGTGTTATTCATTGCATCCCCCGAATTTAATTTGTTTCAATAGCGGCAACAGTACACGAAGCCGTAGAAAAAGCAAAGGCGGCATCGCAGCCTTTGCCATCGATTTACCGACCTTATTGCTGGTAGCTCAAACCGACGAACAGCGTGCGGCCCAGGGTGTTATAGCCGTGCACCAGCATATAATCCTTGTTGAACAGGTTGTCTATCCGCGCGGAGACCGAAAGACTTTTTTCAACCTGATAACGCGCGTTCAAATTAAACAACTGGTAAGCCGGCAATGTAACCGGCGCAAATGTATTGATGTCGACATCCTGACGCACACCGCTGTATTGCCATTCCCCGCCCCCTTCCCATGCACCGAAAGATTTGCTCACCATAAGATTGGCCAGCCGTTTGGCACGGCGCAGCAGGGTATTCCCGGTAGCCATATCGCGCGGATTCTGCATTGTCGCATTGGCTTTGATACTGGTATCTCCAAACGCGCCGCTATAGTTCAGCTCCGTGCCATTAATCTGTGCCTGACCCACATTCACCGTCAAAGGAAACTGGTAAACAATCAGATCGTGGATACGGTTGTCAAAATAAACCAGCCCGACATGCTGGTCTCCCGATGAATACTTCAAACCGATTTCGCGGTTGTTCGCGCGCTCCGGACGCAGATTCGGATTGCCGCCCCATGAAGCGGGAGCGTACATATCGTTGAATGTCGGTGCCTTGAACGCGCTGCTGACACTCGCGGTAGCGCGCCAATTGTCTGCAAATGCCAAACCATATCCGAGCAGGCCGGTGTTTACCGCGCCGAAATCCGAGTAACGATCCTGGCGCAAGTTAAATTGAACCTGCTGTGTGCCGTATTCGCCCACATAACCGCCCAGCAGGCTGTTCACGTTGCGCGTGGTCCGGGTGTAAGGAGTGTCGGATTCGACCGTTTGCACCAAACGCTCCGCAGCCAGATTGACGCGCTGGGTGTCGGCGAGTTTGAACTCATTTTGCCACCCCAGTTGCTTGTTCGCGGTTTTGATGCGGCCATTGTCCGCGCCGTTGAGATAATCCCTGCTATCGTCCGTACCGCGCGCCCAGTTCAATTTGCTATGCCACATCGCGTTCAATTGGTCGTCCGAAGACAGCGACCATTTATCGATTGCAGCCTTGGTGTTATTCAGGTCAGTTGTTGCCGCATTAAATGGATTGTCGTATTGGCTATCGCCGCGCGTGCTGAACAATGAAGCTGATAATTGGTGATCGGCATTGATCGCGTGTTTTACTTGCGCATCAAGAGTCGTATTGTCGTAGCCATCCTTGTCGGGGTTGGCCGTGGGTGCGATTTGCGTATTGATCGCCGATATGCCGTCTGTTTTGACCTTACCGACATTGATGCTGAACGAAGTCGCTTCCACGGCACCCGAAAATCCTGCCGCCAGATGTTGTGTGCCATGACTGCCAAAACCGATGCCGGCATTGAATGCCGGAGCACCATGCCCGCGTTTGGTAAACAACTGGATCACCCCGCCAATGGCTTCGGAGCCATACAGGCTGCTGACGTTGCCACGCACCACTTCGATGCGCTCTATGCTGTCCAGCATGATGTGTTCGAGGGCGGTCGTGCCGGTCGTCGCGGAATTGATGCGCACGCCGTCCAGCAATACCAGTACCTGACTTGAATTGGTACCACGCATGAAAATGCTGCTCACTTTACCCAATCCACCGCTTTGTACGACATCGACACCCGCCACAGACCGCAACAGAGTCGGGACATCCGATGCGCCGGATTCGCGAATATCCTGCTCGGTCAACACGGTCGTATCGGCGATGGTTTGATCCAGCGGCTGCGTCATCCGCGTGGGCGTCACAATCAGCAACTCCATCGGTGTGCCGGCATATGCCGCAAAAGGAAGTGAGAGCGCACCTAGCAGTGCACCCGCGATAAGTATCTTTTGTTTCATTGTCGTTCCCTGAGTAAATTCCAAACGTCCCCGTTGGAAAATCAATAATCAGGAAATACGACAGGCAGATAAAACAGAACATTGACGACGATGTCGCGATGTATTGTTCGGATGTGCCGCCCGCAGCATTTCCCGTCCATAGCAGCTCTCAGGCCGGTATCCGGGCTCGCGAGTCTTGATCCGCCGCCTTCCCATGATTGCTCACAGTGGCACACTGGCAAATCCGCACTCGCTTACCGTTGCGGGGGCAGCTCAGGCATAGGGAACCAACGTTCCGGCACCTGCTTCCCGTTTAACTCGCCTGCAAGCAGACAAGCACCTCAAAGCGGCAGGCACTTTATCACAAGAATGCGGTTCCTTGCTGAAACAAGAATCAAAAGAATCCTACAAACTGCTTCCATAAATCCACCTTACCGTTTGACTTGTCTACACTTTTCAATCTATAGTCAGCCCATGGAAAACGAACTGAACGCGCTGGAAACCAAACTAGCCCAGTTGATACAGGTCAGCGGCCAGTTGCGTGCCGAGAATCAACAGTTGCGTCAGGAGTTAGCGCACGCTCTCAGCAGTAATCGGCAATACAGCGATAAAATGAATAAAGCGAAAGCAAAGCTTGAAAAGCTGCTGGTTACGCTGCCCGAAAACCAGACATGACCCATACCACCAAAACCCTGGAAATAAAGCTGCTCGATCGCGAGTTGCGTGTTGCCTGCCCCGAGGAAGAGCGCGGCGAATTGCTGGAGGCGGTGGCCTTTCTGGACAAGCGTATGCGCGAAATTCGCGATGCCGGAAAAATCGCCAGTGTCGAACGGATTGCGCTGATGGCCGCGCTTAACATTACCCACGAGTTGCTCGGTATGAAAGTCGGGCGCGGCATTGACCTTGCCGACTTTAAGCGTAGAATGAACTCGATGCAGACAGCGATTGATGAAGCATTGGCCGAACAGGATTCGCTGTTTTGATATGGATACTGGCCATCTGGCCAAGCCGGCAAAATAAGCTGGCCAAGTCGTTGGTTATAGTTTTCCCCTGCGGTGTTCGACAGGCCTATAATTCTTTGAACCAATAAGCTTTGCTTAAGGCCGCAACCCTCAAAGTTACTGTTGTGCGCGTCCCAAGCGGATGTACCTGATGTAACTGGGAAGCAGCCCTCTTGAACCCGGGTTCAAGATGCTGGGTCAACGGCACAGGCGGGGGATCTTATTCCGGTGCGACCTTGATTGTATTGGGTCGCACTTTTTATTTCCGGACGTGAACAATGCGCTACTGGCTGATGAAATCCGAACCCTCCGACGTCAGTATTGACGACCTCGCCAGCCTTCCCGATCAAACCGTGGCCTGGTACGGTGTGCGCAACTATCAGGCGCGCAACTTCATGCGCGACCAGATGAAGGTCGGTGACGGCGTGCTGTTTTACCATTCGAACTGCAAGGAACCCGGCATCGCAGGCATCGCCCGGGTCAGCAGCACCGCCTATCCCGACGCCACGCAATTCGAACGCAACAACAAATACTTCGACCCCAAAGCCACCCCGGAACAGCCGCGCTGGTTCAATGTCGATGTGCAACTGGTCAGGAAAATCTCTCTGATTTCAATAGATGAGCTGCGCAATCACCCGGAACTGCAGCGCATGCGCACCTTGCAGCGCGGCAATCGGCTGTCCATCACGCCGCTTGATCCTGCCGAATGGAAGTTCATCACCACCCGGCTGGTGCACGATTAGCATGGAATGGGACTTAAGCTATCTGCTGCTCGGCGCGGTTGCCGGATTCATGGCCGGCATGTTCGGTGTCGGCGGCGGACTGATCCTGGTACCGGTGCTGCTGTTCCTGTTCGACCTCCAGCATTTCCCTGCCGAACACGTGATGCTGCTCGCGCTCGGCACCTCGATGGCGGCCATCCTGTTCACGTCGCTGTCCAGCCTGCGTGCGCACCATGGACACGGCGCGGTAAACTGGCGCGTGGTGCGCAACATCACCCCCGGAATCCTGATCGGAACCGGTATGGGCGCCTCACTGGCTGCATACATTCCGACGCACGGTTTGGCGATATTCTTCACGCTGTTTGTGTATTCCGTGGCCGCGCAGATCCTGCTCGACATCCGTCCCCACGCTGCCCGCCAGTTGCCCGGCGCGGCCGGCATGACGCTGACCGGCATGCTCACCGGCTGTCTGTGCAGCCTGGTTTCGATCGGCGGCGGCGCCATCATGGTGCCCTTCCTGGTCTGGTGCAATGTACCGCTCAGGAATGCGATTGGCACCTCGGCCGCGATCGGCTTTCCGGTCGCGGTCGGCGGAACGATCGGTTATGTCGTCACCGGGATGAACGCATCCTGGTTGCCGGCCTACAGTCTGGGCTTTGTCTATTTGCCCGCGCTGTTCTGGATCGTGCTTGCCAGCATGATCGCCGCACCGCTTGGCGCAAAGGCGACGCATCACATGAAGATCGGGGTGTTGCGCAAACTCTTCGCGCTGCTGCTGCTGGTGCTGGCGACCAAGCTGCTGCTCAAGGTGATTGCAGGAACCTGATGCGCTGCCGTTCCGTCCCGAAACGATAGCGGTAATCGCAGGCTGCGATCGGGCGCCGGATGCCGAAACATTTAGTGACGAATTTGACACTTTTTTCAAACCGTCCCGTTATAATTAAATGCCGTGTCTGCGTGAAGTTTTTGCTGCAAGCCACACATGGAAGCGGTTCGAACGATAATTGTTGTATATTCAATCCATCCAACCGAGGAGCAATAATATGACTCAGCAATATTCCCGTTTCATGCGCTGGACCAGCCGCGTGGTGATGTTAAGCATGCTGTCCATGGGACTGCCGGTGCAGGCTTTCGCAGTCATGGTGGATACAGGCCAGGCCGTTTCCCACGAGCTGGCAAATCAGGACCGCGCCAGGATCAACGCCTTTCTGGACCGCGCGGATGTAGTCGCCCAGCTGCAAAAACAGGGCGTGACGGCCAATGAAGCAAAAGCGCGCGTCTATGCGCTGACCGACAATGAAGCGCACAATATCGCCGGGAAACTGGATCAATTGCCGGCCGGTGGCGATGGCGTTCTCGGTGTGCTGCTCACCGTTTTCGTCATTTTGCTGATAACCGACATCCTCGGCTTCACCAAGGTCTTCCCGTTTACCCATTCGATCAATAGCCGGTAATATATGCCGACCCTGAACGCCCGCTGGCTGGTGGGCGTTTTTCTTTTGTGTCTCGGCGCTTGCGCAACTCCACCGCAGACGCGAATGATGCTGGGTTCTCCCCCGCCCTCGCTGCCCCGGCACGCCGAACTCACCGATGTCCCTTATTTTGCGCAGGATGCCTATCAATGCGGCCCTGCATCGCTGGCGATGACCCTGAATGCAGCCGGCGTTGCTGTGACGCCCGAAACGCTCAAGCCGGAACTTTATTTGCCGGATCGCCACGGCAGCCTGCAGGTCGAAATGCTGGCTGCCGCGCGCCGCAACGGTGCGGTGGCCTATCAATTGGCACCCGAATTGAGCGATGTGCTGCGCGAAATCGCGGCCGGGAACCCAGTTGTGGTTCTGCAAAACCTGGCCCTTTCCTGGTATCCGGACTGGCATTACGCGGTCGTGATCGGCTACAACATCAACCAAGCTCAAATCATCCTGCATTCGGGTCCGGAGAAGCGGCAAGTATTGCCGATGAGGACATTCGAGTACACCTGGGCGCGCAGCGGCTACTGGGCGATGGTCGCCTTGCCGCCGGGCAGGATTCCGGTGACCGCCGGGGCAAACGCCTATATTGCGGCAGCCAGCGCATTTGAGAGAATCAATGGCTCCGGACAGGCACAAAAGGCATACGTTGCCGCATTGAATCGCTGGCCCGGAAATCTGTCCGCGCAAATTGGTGCCGGCAACGCTGCCTATCAATTGCATGATCTGGCCCGGGCAGAGGCCGCTTTCCGCCAGGCCGCACATGATCATCCCGACTCGGTCGCCGCTTTCAATAACCTGGCGCAAACCCTGTCCGATCAGGCGCGTTATCAGGAGGCACTGGAAGCCGCGCAACGGGCGGTCAGCCTGGGCGGGCCGCTCGCTGAGACTGCACAACAGACACTGGCGGATATCGAACGCGCAATGAAAAAGTAGCCGGATCGCCTTTCCTGTTCCATGTGCCTTTATGCTGCCCATGCATCAATGCAATAATGTTCCATGGTTACAACGCCCAAACAATCGCCATCATCCGGGAACATCCAGTCCCTGCTTGATACCGTGTCGAAAACTTTTGCTCCGGCAGAAATCGACCTGATACGCAATGCCTGCCAATTGGCCGGCCCGCTCTATGCCGGGCAATTCGAACTGACCGGCACACCGCTGTTGCAGCACGCACTGGGGGCGGCAGATATCCTGGCCGGCATGAACATGGATCACGAAACCCTTGCTGCAACCATCCTGCATGCGGTGCCGGAATATCTGGATGACTGGCAGGACAAGATTGCGAAAAGTTTCGGCACCAATGTGAAGATGCTGGTCGTAGGCATCTCACGGGTGGAGCAGATCGAGCAATTCAGCGAGATGGCCGGTCTGCACAAAAAAAACAGGGATGAAGCCGCGCAACAGATCGAAAGCCTGCGCAAAATGTTGCTGGCGATGGTGGAAGACATCCGCGTGGTTCTGATCAAACTGGCCGAGCGCACCCAGACCCTGCGCCATCTGTCCGGCGCAAGTGCCGAACAGCAGAAAATGATTGCGCAGCAAACCCGCAGCATCTTCGCGCCGCTGGCCAACCGTCTCGGCGTATGGCAGCTCAAGTGGGAACTGGAAGATCTCTCGGTGCGTTATCTCGAACCGGAGCTGTACAAAAAAATCGCAAAGCTGCTGGACGAACGTCGCGTGGATCGCGAACAGTACATCGCCGCAGTGGTATCGCAGCTCAAACAGGTACTGGATCAGGCCGGCATACCCGCCGAAGTGACCGGCCGCCCCAAACACATCTACAGCATCATCAACAAGATGAAGCGCAAGCATCTGGACTTCAGCGAACTCTACGACGTGCGAGCACTCAGGATACTCATTGACGACGATAAGGTTGATGGAATCAGGGGATGTTACACCGCGCTCGGCCTGGTGCATGAATTGTGGCCGCCGGTCGAAAGCGAATTCGACGACTATATCGCGCATCCCAAGAGCAACAACTACCGCTCGCTGCACACGGCCGTGATCGGCCCGCGCGGCCTGCCGCTCGAGGTCCAGATACGCACCCGCGAGATGCACCAGTATTCCGAACTTGGCGTCGCCGCCCACTGGCGCTACAAGGAAGGCGTGAAATCGGATACCCGCTTCGATGAAAAGATCGCCTGGCTGCGCCAGATACTGGAATGGAAAGATGAACTGGCCGGCAAGGGCGACTTGCAGGAGCAATTCAGGAACGAATTGTTCCACGACCAGGTTTACGTGCTCACACCGCTGGGCAAGGTAATTGCGCTGCACAAAGGCGCGACCCCGGTGGAATTCGCCTACACGCTGCACACCGATCTGGGACACCGCACCCGCGGCGCCAAGGTGGACGGCAGCATCGTGCCGCTCAACTACAAACTGCAAAACGGCCAGCGCGTGGAGATCCTGACCGTCAAACAGGGCGGGCCGAGCCGCGACTGGATCAACCCGTCACTCGGTTTTCTGCAAAGCCCGCGCATCCGCGCCAAGGTGCGCGCCTGGTTCAAAAACCAGAACTTCGACGAGAGCGTCGCACAAGGGCGCACGCAACTGGACCGCGAACTGCACCGGCTCGGCATCACCTCCATCAACCAGGAAAAACTCGCGCAACGTTTGCATTTCAACAAACTGGAAGATTTGCTGGCAGCCATCGGGCGCAACGAAGTCACCCAGCGGCGCATCGCCGTCGCGATCCAGGAAGAATTGCCCACCAAGGTGATCGCGCTGGCAAAACCCAAGGCACTCAGGCCCGCCAATGAGCGCACCCCCCAGGCGGATATCACTGTCGGCGGCGTGAACAACCTGATGACCCGGTTCGCAAAATGCTGCAGCCCGGCACCGGGAGATGCGATCGTCGGCTACGTGACTCGCGACCGGGGAATCACGATACATCGCGAAGACTGCACGTTCATGCAGCGTCTGGCTGAGAACCGGCGCGACCGGAAACTGACCGCGCAATGGGGCGAAAAGTGAAACCAGACGACTGCCGATACAATCCCCATGAAAATAAAGAAACTCCGTCAGAAAACTGACGGAGCTTTAAACTCTGCATCCCTACCGAATGGCCGGCGTAATCGCCGATCATTCGATAATTTAATGTTCGTGTTGACCGAAACGGGTCAAAACGGATTAGATAGCCATCTGCCGTTTCTGTCGTCCTTATCCTGTCCACGGCCGCCGAAAAGATCGGACATCACTTTCACGTCTGCATCGCAGGCGTGGTTCAGGCAAGGCAGACCGAATCCCGACTCGATCGACTTGAGCAGCGAGAAGTGGTTGTAGTAGGTTCCGCTTTGCTTGCCGCCCTTGCCG
>CAZCKZ010000051.1:0-2808 GCA_964499395.1 uncultured Gallionella sp.
TAGTTTTCGCGGCACTCGCCATATGTATTCTCAAAGTCCTGACAGTGCAGTCAGCCGGACACCAAACTACTACGTAGTTTGGTTCCCTGCGCTATGCTCCGGTGCCGGCAACTTTCAACGTTAGGCAATAAAAAAGGCGGGAACAGCTTGGTGAGAAAAGTCACCCAAAAGTCCCCCTTAAGTCACCATCAAAAGAAAAACGGGCTAGATCTTTTTTGATCTAACCCGTTGTATTCTTTGGTAGGCACGATTGGACTCGAACCAACGACCCCTTGGATGTCGACCAAGTGCTCTAACCAGCTGAGCTACGCGCCTATTACAGGGTTCGCATTGTACGCGAAAGGCTATCGTGCTTCAAACGAAAACGCGGGACTTGCATTTTTCCAACGGCACATGACTCACGCTTGCCACACCCCATATCCAGCTTCACGTAACCCTATCGCCAATTCCACCTCCATGTCGCGCGCGCCGTCATAAGGCATCGGGTTATAGACTTCATACAACTCTGGCAACAGGCGCAAACCGAATTCCTGCACATAACGGTTGGACTGGATTCCCGCCTTGTGTTTATCGAAGCGCACATCGGGATCCAGTCCCGTCATGCCGACATAAACGCACGGCTTGCCTATGACGTAATCAGGGTTGGCTTTCCTGAAACGGCCTTTGTGGAGAACATCTTTCGACAGTTCGATCACATAGACGTGGTAGTGGTTGCGGCGTGCCATGGTTGTGTTGAATCAATCAGATGTCTATGCTGGCAATGCAAGGGGCATTCCAGATCAGAACCTCGATAGCGGCCTGATCAGGGTACAACCCTATCAATAACTGCCAGGTGCCAGATTGTCGAAGCGCGTGTACTCGCCCCGGAACGCCAACTCGACTTTGCCAATCGGACCGTTACGCTGTTTGCCGATGATGATCTCGGCCTTGCCTTTGTCGGACGAGTCGCTGTTGTAGACTTCATCGCGGTAGATGAACAGGATCAGGTCGGCATCCTGTTCGATGGCGCCGGATTCGCGCAGATCGGACATCACCGGACGCTTATTGGGGCGCTGCTCCAGACTGCGGTTCAACTGCGACAGTGCGATCACCGGCACGTGCAGCTCTTTCGCCAGCGCCTTCAGCGAGCGTGAGATTTCCGAGATTTCCGTGGCGCGGTTTTCGCTGGCCTTGCCTACGTTGGAACTCATCAATTGCAGATAATCGACCACGATCAGGCCGAGGCCGTTGCTCTGGCGATGCAACCGCCGCGACCTTGCACGCAGATCCAGTGCGGACAACGCGGCGCTTTCATCGATATGGATGGGCGCGTCATTCAGTTTGCCAAGCGCATGCGTCAGCCGCCCCCAGTCGTCGTCTTGCAATCGCCCGGTGCGTAAATCCTGTTGGTTGAGTTTGCCGACCGAGCCGAGCATGCGCATCGCCAACTGTGTCGCACCCATTTCCATGCTGAATATTGCCACCGGCAGCTTGCTGTCCATCGCCACATTCTCGGCTATATTGATGGCAAGCGCGGTTTTTCCCATGCTCGGGCGGCCCGCAACGATGATCAGGTCGCCTGCCTGCAAGCCGGAGGTCATGCGGTCCAGATCGGTGAAACCGGTCGCGGTTCCGGTGATGTCGCTGGGATTATCGCGCCCATACAGTGTCTCGATACGCTCCACCACTTCTGTCAGCAATGGAGGCATGGCAACGAATCCCTGTTTGCCTTTCGAGCCCGCCTCGGCGATCTCGAACACTTTGCTTTCCGCCTCGTCGAGCAATTGCGCGGCGTCCCGTCCGGTCGGGTTGTAGGCGCTGCTGGCGATATCGCTGCCGACTTCAGCCAGCTTGCGCATGATGGAGCGCTCGCGGACGATCTCGCCGTAGCGGCGTATATTGGCTGCAGACGGAACGTTCTGCGCCAGCCCCCCCAGATAAGGAAGGCCGCCGACCTTGTCCAGTTCCCCGGCAATCTCCAATGCTTCGGCCACGGTGATCACATCAACCGGTTTTGCCTGCTCGCTCAGCCGCAAAATCTGGCGGAAGATCAATCGATGCTCCTGACGATAGAAATCCTCGTCGGTTACCAGGTCGGTGATCTTGTCCAGCGCGCTCGCTTCCAGCAACAGGCCGCCCAGCACCGATTGCTCCGCTTCCACCGAATGGGGCGGCAATTTGATCTGGTCGAGTTGTGTGTCGGCGCTGGAAAAGTTTTGCATGAAATAAAATCACAAGGGCTGTTAAGCGAAGGGCATTTTACCCTGCTAATGGGTAAAACCTAAAAACAAAAAAGGACTGTTCCCAGTCCTTTTTGTGTTGTGTATTACAGCGAATCATTCCGGGTTCATTGCGAAGGCGAGACAAGGCGGCAATAACCAGCGACTTGGCTATCGTCTTTTGATAGCCTAGTCGAATGGCGAGTTGTTTTATCCAGAAATACGTGACGCAGCAGCCAACGCCGTATCACCGATGGAATGGAGGCCGATTACTGTTCGCCGAGCACCGAAACCGTGATCCCCACAACCACATCGGTATGCAGCGCGATGTTGACGGGATGATCCCCGATCTGTTTGATGTGGCCTTCAGGCATGCGCACTTGCGATTTTTCGACTTCGAAGCCTTGCGCAGCGAGCGCAGACACGATGTCGGCGTTGGTGACAGAACCGAACAGCTTGCCGTCCACGCCGGCCTTTTGCACGATCTGCACGGTCAAGCCCGCCAGTTTTTCGCCGCGTGTTTGCGATTCGGCCAGCTTGACCTTGTCGGCAGCCTCAAGTTCAGCACGACGTACTTCAAACTCGGCCATATTGGCGGCAGTTGCACGCT
>CAZCKZ010000051.1:2818-10224 GCA_964499395.1 uncultured Gallionella sp.
GACCACTTCACCCAATGAGCCGAGGTTGGCCACTTTTTCCATCAATATTATTTGCATGTCCGGGCTCCTTAATGCAGATCAGTGTAAGGCATCAAAGCCAGGAAACGCGCGCGTTTCACCGCAGTGCTCAATTGGCGCTGATAGCGTGTCTTGGTGCCGGTGATGCGTGCCGGGATCAGCTTGCCGTTTTCGGAAATGAATTCCTTGAGGATGTTGATATCCTTGTAATCAACTTCGGCGATCTTCTCGACTGTAAAGCGGCAGAACTTGCGGCGTTTGAACAGATTGTTGCGGGAAGAGCGTTTGTTCTTGTCATCTTTCTTTTTGTCCGATGGACGAGCCATGATATTTCCTTATTCCAAAATTGTGTCGTTTATATGCAAAACCAGTTGCCTGCTGCAGACTGCTGCGAGGTGTGACTTGATGTCAGTGCCCCCCGCCCCCTGCCGGGGTGTAACGCAATCTTTCCAGTGCGATCAACTCGCCGCTGATGGGCTACCTGATTACGCGCCAATTGCCAATCAAATTAAACTGCCGCTGCGCCTTCTTCCGCAGGAGCCGGAGACTGAACAGGTGCAGGGGCAACAACGGGAGCAACGCTACTTTCAGTCGGCATGGCTCGGGATTTTTCTTCCTTCATCATGGCAGACGGCTCAGTCACGGCAGCCTTGGTCTTGACGGTCAAGTGACGCAATACCGCATCATTGAAGCGGAAAGCGTGTTCCAGTTCGTCCAGCGTTTCCTGATTGCATTCAATATTCAACAGCACATAGTGTGCCTTGTGGATTTTTTGGATCGGGTAAGCCAGCTGGCGGCGTCCCCAATCTTCCAGACGGTGGATAAAACCACCCTTTGAAGTGACCAGTGTGCGATAACGCTCGACCATCGCGGGCACTTGCTCGCTTTGATCGGGATGCACAATAAATACGATTTCGTAGTGTCGCATTACATCTCCTTATGGTTAAAGCCCCCCGCTTGCGGTGCGGTGGAGCAAGGTAAGTGAAGCTGCCCATACAAATTTACAGGCACAGCCTCACAGGGGCGCGCATTATAACGAAATATGCTTACAGGTCAAGGGGTTTAAACGGACATATCAAGGTTTTGCCGCCTTGCTCAATAGCAGCCAGGTCTCCACTACCGTATCCGGATTCAGGGAGATTGCCTCTATTCCCTGCTCCACCAGCCATTGCGCAAAATCGGGATGGTCGGATGGCCCCTGTCCGCAGATACCAACGTATTTATCGGCCTTGCGACAAGCCTGAATGGCCATGCTCAGCAAGGCTTGCACTGCGGGATTGCGTTCATCGAAACTGCCGGCGACGATACTGGAATCGCGGTCGATGCCGAGCGTAAGCTGGGTCAAATCGTTGGAGCCGATGGAGAAACCATCAAAGTATTCGAGGAACTGGTCCGCGATGAGTGCGTTGGCGGGAATCTCGCACATCATGATCACGCGCAATCCGTTCACGCCGCGCTTCAGCCCGTTCTTTTCCAGCACGGCAATCACGCCGCGCGCTTCATCCACGGTACGCACGAACGGGATCATCACTTCGACATTGGTCAGTCCCATTTCATCGCGCACACGCTTCATTGCGCGGCACTCCAGTGCAAAACAGTCCTGGAAATCCTCGGCAATGTAACGCGATGCGCCACGAAAACCGAGCATCGGGTTTTCTTCTTCGGGTTCATATTGCTTGCCGCCGACCAGACTGGAATATTCGTTCGACTTGAAATCGGACAGCCGTACGATCACGGGCTTGGGAGCGAATGCGGCGCCCAGTGTCGCAATGCCCTCGACCAGTTTTTCGACGTAGAAATCCACCGGCGTGGCATAGCCCGCACATTTCGCCTCAACCTGCGCCTTCAAGTCGGCAGGCAGGTCAGGATAACCAAGCACCGCCTTGGGATGCACACCGATCATGCGCGCGATGATAAACTCCAGACGTGCCAGCCCAATGCCGGCATTGGGCAAGCGGCAGAACTCGAACGCCAATTCCGGATGGCCGACATTCATGGAAATCTTGACCGGAGGCACAGGCATCTTGTCCAGCGCCAGGTCAATCACTTCGAAATCGATCTTGCCCGCATACACCTTGCCGACATCGCCTTCGGCGCACGACACGGTGACTTCTTCACCCTGCTTGAGTATCTCGGTCGCTTCGCCGCAGCCAACAACGGCCGGAATGCCAAGTTCACGTGCGATGATCGCCGCATGGCAGGTACGCCCGCCGCGATTGGTGACGATTGCGGATGCGCGCTTCATGATCGGCTCCCAGTCGGGATCGGTCATGTCGGTGACCAGCACGTCGCCCGCCTGCACCTTGCTCATTTCGCTGGCATTCGCGATCAGGCTCACACGGCCGTTGCCGATGCGCTGGCCGATCGCGCGGCCACTGATCCGCACGGTACCCGGCTGTTTGATCCGGTAACGGCGCAAAGTCTCCAGCTTGTCCTGTGCTTGCACCGTTTCCGGCCGCGCTTGCAGGATATAGAGCTTGCCATCGATACCATCCTTGCCCCATTCGATGTCCATCGCGCGTCCGTAATGCTGCTCGATGGTGAGCGCATAACGTCCCAGCTCTTCCGCCTCGGCATCGTTGATCGAAAAACGGTTCCGGTCTGCCGACTGCACATCCACCGTGCGCACCGAGCGCCCTGCCTGACGTGTGGTATCAAATTCCATCTTGATCGCCTTGCCACCGAGATTACGGCGAATGACCGCATGTTTGCCTGCCTTGAGCGCAGGTTTATATACATAAAACTCATCCGGATTCACGGCGCCCTGCACCACTGTTTCGCCCAAACCATATGCAGAAGTGATGAATACCACCTGGTCGAAACCGGACTCGGTATCCAGCGTGAACATCACGCCGCTGGAACCCATATCGCTGCGCACCATACGCTGCACGCCTGCTGACAGGGCAACATCGTGATGTGCAAAACCCTGATGTACGCGGTAAGCGATGGCGCGGTCGTTATACAGCGAGGCAAACACTTCCTTGATGGCATGCAGCACATTGTCTGCACCCTGGATATTGAGAAAGGTTTCCTGCTGTCCGGCAAAGGAAGCGTCGGGCAAATCCTCTGCGGTAGCCGAGGAACGGACTGCCCAGGTCGCTTCGACACCCGCCTCGGCTTGCAGCTTTTCGTAGGCGCCGCGAATCTCTTTATCGAGGTGAGCCGGAAAAGGCGTCTCGTTTATCCATAGCCGTATCTGTTCTCCGGCTTTCGCCAGCGCGGTGACGTCTTCGATATCGAGCGTATCCAGCAAATCACGGATGCGCATATCGAGTCCGCTTTGGGCGAGAAACTCGCGGTAAGCCTCCGCTGTCGTAGCGAAACCGCCGGGAACGCGCACGCCGAGATCGGCAAGCTGGCTGATCATTTCACCGAGCGAGGCGTTCTTGCCGCCCACGCTGCCCACATCAGTCATGCGCAAAGAAGTAAAGCTGGCGATATACTGCGTCATAGTGCATCCCATTCAACTAATCCAGCCGCTTATCATAAACTATATTTCATGGAGGTGACGCGATGAACAATCGACGGAGCGCATTTTTTCTCTCGGACCGCACCGGCCTCACCGCGGAAAGTCTTGGACGCAGTCTGTTGAGCCAGTTCGAGGGAATCAGTTTCGATAATATCACCCTGCCATTTCTGGATTCGGTGGAAAAAGCGCGTGACGCAGCAGATCGAATCAACGAAACTGCAATCAAGGATGGTCAGCGCCCCATTGTATTCAGCACGCTTACCCAGCCTGCAGTGCTCGAAATCATCGGACAGAGCAACGCGCTGATCCTCGACCTGTTTGAAATGTTCATCGTGCCGCTGGAAACGGAACTCGGGCAACAATCGTCCCATGCCGTGGGCCGATCCCATGCGGCTGGAGCCAATTACAGCGCGCGGATGGATGCGGTGAATTACGCACTAAACCACGACGACGGCGGTATTTCGAAGGAATTGCACAGCGCCGATGTGATTCTGGTAGGCGTATCGCGTTGCGGAAAAACGCCGACTTCGCTCTATCTTGCGTTGCAGTTCGGCGTATATGCCGCAAACTATCCGCTGGTAGCCGAGGATTTTTCTTCAAACACCCTCCCGCCCGCCTTGAAGGGGCTGAAAAGCAAAATTTTCGGATTAACCATACAAGCCGAACGTCTGCAACAGATACGTTCGGAGAGATCACCGAACAGCCGCTATGCATCTTTGGAAAATTGCCGTTTCGAAACGCAGCAGGCGGAAAGCCTGCTGCGCCAGTCCGGTGTAACCTGTCTCGATGTGACCAGTATGTCAGTGGAAGAAATCGCTACCACCATCCTGTTCCAGGCCGGGCTGAAGCGCTAGGCTATCCGGTGTCTCTGGCGCGCAGCTTCAAACAGGCACACTGCCGCTGCGGCAGCGGCATTGAGTGACTCCACCTTTCCGGCCATAGGGATCAAGATCGCGTGATGCACCGCATCCACCAGCTGCGGTGACAATCCAGAACCTTCGTTTCCGAAAACAAACGCGACATTACCGGTATAGTCATATCCATACAGGCTCTCGCGTGTCTGCAAGGTGGCTGCAAACACAGTGCCGTTGAACCTGGCGGCAATATCCGTCAAGTCGGCATGTTCATGGATGTTCAAAGCGAAGTGGCCGCCCATCGCCGCACGCAGCACCTTTGGCGACCATGCATCGGCGCAGGCCCGCGACAGGAACACCGCATCGCATCCCGCCGCCGCGGCAGAACGCAATATCGAGCCCAGATTGCCCGGGTCCTGGATATCCTCCAACAGCAAAGCAAATCGGCTTTGCGAAACCGGTATGTCCGAGTGGGGCACTTCAATCAATGCCAGAATTCCGCTGGGGGTTTTGAGTTCGCTGAGCCCCGCAAACAAGCTGTCATCCAGCAGGGTGGCCGGCACGTTTTTTATGCGTTGCAACAATCCGGCAATTTCTTCGTCGCGCAATGCCTCCGCGTTTAGCAGAATGTGTTGCGGCTGATTGCCGCTATCCAGATACGCCGCCAGCAAATGTGCGCCGTCCAGCAAAGTCTGGCCGGATTTGTTGCGCTGCCGGGCAGAACCCGAGAGTTTGGCGAGCTCCTTGTAGAAGGAATTGTCGCGGGACCGGATCGACTTCATTCCTCGCCCGCCTTTATGCCGGGGCAGCCGTATCCTGCTCCAGCAGCGCGCCGATTTCCTGCAATGAAGGCAGTTCCTGCAAAGCGCGCAGATTAAGATCGTCCAGCAGTTGGCTGGTCGTGGCAAACAGTTCGGGTTTTCCCGGAGAATCACGGGTACCGACCACCTCGACCCAGCCCCGCGCTTCCAGTGTCTTGAGAATTTGCGAGGAGACGGCCACACCGCGTATTTCCTCAATATCGCCACGCGTGACGGGTTGGTGGTAGGCGATGATGGCGAGCGTCTCGAGCACCGCACGCGAATAGCGCGGCGTTTTTTGCGGATTGAGCCGGTCGAGATACGGCTGCATTTCCGGTTTGGCCCTGAATCGCCATCCGCTCGCAACGCGGTTCAATTCCACGCCGCGCCCTTGCCACGCTTGCGCGAGTTCTTCGAGCAGCGCGTCGATCCGGCGATTATCAACCGGCGTGTCGCTGAGTTTTTTCAGCTCCGATACGGACAGCGGTTCGGTGGCGGTCAGCAGCGCGGTTTCCAGCACAAGTTTGAGTTGCTCCACGTCTGGCAACACTTCACCCGGCATGGCTGATTCACTCTGCGGTAATGGCTCGGCTTGTTCGGACATAAATGTTCCCCAATGTTTCACTTTGTTGGATTTCAACCAGATATTCCTTGGCCAGTTCCAGGATCGCAATAAAGGTGACGACCAGTTTTTGCACGCCGCTTTCCGTATCGAAAAGATTCCCGAACTCGACGAATTCGCCGCCCTGCAGGCAGCGCAGGATGTGCGTCATCTGTTCGCGCACCGAAAGCTGTTCGCGCCGCACCTTGTGATGGGTGTTCAGTTTGGCACGCGCCAACAGCCCCAGCCAGGCCAGCCGCAAGTCTTCCACACTGACTTCGGGCAAACGTTCGCGCACGGTGTTTTCGATCAACACCTGGACAATCTCGAAATCGCGTCCGGCCTGCGGCAGTTCGTTGAGTTTTTGCGCGGCCAGTTTCATTTGCTCGTATTCCAGCAGGCGGCGCATCAATTCGGCGCGCGGGTCTTCGTCGCCTTCCTCGCTGGCCCTGGGCGGACGCGGCAGCAACATGCGCGATTTTATCTCTATCAGCACCGCCGCCATCAGCAAATAATCGGCCGCCAGTTCCAGGCGATGTTTCTGCATCATCTCGATGTAGCCGATGTACTGGCGGGTCAATTCCGCCATCGGAATATCCAGCACGTCGAGGTTGTGCTTGCGGATCAGGTACAGCAACAGATCCAGCGGTCCCTGGAAGGTTTCCAGCACCAGTTCCAGCGCGTCCGGCGGTATATACAGATCCTGCGGCAGCTCCAGCAGCGGCTCACCGTGGATATGCGCAACCGGGACCGGCTGCTCGGGCGTCGCGATCATTTTTCCGGATTCTTCCATCATCGTCGCTCAGCTATAATCCAGCCCCATCGCCTCGCGCACATCGCGCATGGTCTCCGAAGCCATTTTGCGCGCCCTTTCACAGCCGTCCGCGATGATGTTGCGCACCAGCGCAGGGTCATCCAGATACTGTTGCGCGCGTTCGCGCATCGGGCGTTGTTCCTCCAGCACCGCGTCTATCACCGGCTGCTTGCATTCGATGCAGCCGATGCCGGCACTTTTGCAGCCCTGAATAACCCACTGTCTGGTTTGTTCGTTTGAATACACCTGATGCAATTGCCACACCGGACACTTGTCGGGATCGCCCGCATCGCTGCGGCGGATACGCGCCGGGTCGGTCGGCATGGTACGGATTTTCCTGCTCACGCTGGCTTCGTCCTCGCGCAGGGTAATGGTGTTGTTATAGGACTTGGACATCTTCTGCCCGTCCAGACCCGGCATCTTCGAGGCGGCAGTAAGCATGGCTTGCGGTTCGGACAGGATCATCTTGCCGCCGCCTTCCAGGTAACCGAACAGCCGCTCGCGGTCGCCAAGGCTCAGACTCTGTTGCTCGTCCAGCAAGGCTTTGGCGGACTCGATCGCCTCCTCGTCGCCCTGCTCCTGAAAACGGGTGCGCAGTTCGTTATACAGTTTGGCCCTTTTGCTGCCGAGTTTCTTCACTGCGGCTTCGGCCTTCTCCTCGAAACCCGGCTCCCGTCCGTAAATGTGATTGAAGCGGCGCGCGATCTCGCGGGTGAATTCGATATGCGGCACCTGGTCCTCGCCCACCGGCACCTGGGTGGCGCGGTAGATCAGGATGTCCGCGCTTTGCAGCAGCGGATAGCCAAGGAAGCCGTAAGTGCTCAGGTCCTTTTCGGAAAGTTTTTCCTGC
>CAZCKZ010000052.1:0-2480 GCA_964499395.1 uncultured Gallionella sp.
TCCATCGCATGATCCATGATCGTCCTGCCCTGCAAATGCCCGTGCGCGACTTGCAGGAAGTGGGTGGGGCTGTCGCGTCCCGCCGCTTCCACCATTTCGGCACCCATTTCCAGCAGTTCAAAAACACCCTTGCGTCCGTGGTAGCCGGTGCCGTTGCAATGCGAGCATCCGCGCCCGTGCAATAAACCGCCCCACTGTTCAGGCTGGATACCTTCGATCTTCAGCCATTCGCCTTCCTGGGGCGTTGGAATATGCGCTTCGCTGCAGCTTTCACACACGCGGCGCAGCAGACGCTGCGCGAGTACCGCCTGCACCGAGGAGGCCACCATGAAGCGCGGCGTGCCCATATCCACCAGGCGGAACAGGGTGCCGGCAGCATCGCGGGTGTGCAGCGTGGAAAATACCAGGTGGCCGGTCATCGCCGCGCGCAAACCGATTTGCGCGGTTTCCGCGTCGCGCATTTCGCCGACCAGGATCACGTCCGGATCCTGCCGCAACGCGGAACGCAACACGCGCGAAAAGGTCAGTTCGATCTTTTCGTTTACCTGTACCTGGTTGATGCCGGGCAAACGATATTCCACTGGGTCTTCAACGGTGATGATCTTCTGGTCCATGGTATTGATCTCGGCCAGCGCGGAATAAAGGGTTGTGGTCTTGCCGCTGCCGGTCGGTCCGGTCACCAGGATCATCCCGTTGCTGCGCTTGATGATTTCGCGAAAGCGCTTGAGCATCTCCGGCGGCATGCCCAGCTTGTCCAGGCCGATCATTCCGCCATCCTGGCGCAACAAACGCATCACCACCGATTCGCCGTTTTGGGTGGGACAGCTGGCGATACGCACATCCACAACCTGATCGCGCACCCGCACATTGAAACGCCCGTCCTGTGGCAGCCTTTTTTCGGAAATATCCAGGCCGGACATCAACTTCAGACGCAGCACCAGTGCGGGCGCGATCTTGCTGTCGGCTTCGGTTTGCAGGTGCAGCACACCGTCGATGCGGAAGCGTATGATCACCCGGCCTTCCTGCGGTTCGATATGAATGTCGGAAGCGCGGATCTGCGAGGCGTCGTCAAACATGCTTTGCAACAGCCTGACTACCGGCGCCTCCTCCGTGCCGACGCTTTCGGTCATCGCGCCGAAATCCACATAGTTGTCGCCAATGTCCTCGCTGAGCTCACGCGCCAATCCGGTGATTTCATCGGTGCGCCGATAACCGCGATCGATGCTTTCCAGCAACTGCCCTTCGGTGACCACCGCGATGTCGATGTCGCGTTTGACGATGCGCGTAATTTCATCAAAGGCGGTCAGGTCGGTCGGGTCGGCCATGCCGACCAGCAATATGCCGTTGCGTTCTTCCAATACCATCGCGCGGAAACGCCGCGCCTGGCTTTCCTGCAGCAACCTTACCAATTCGATATTGATGTTGAAGTACTTGAGATTGATGTAAGGAATGTTGAGCTGTTTGCCGAGCGCCTCGGAAATATTTTCTTCGGTGACAAAAGCATTGTCCACCAACAGCCGCCCCAGCTTGCGTCCGCTGCGCTTCTGCTGCTCAAGCGCGAACTTGAGCTGCTCCTGTGAAATCAGTTTTTGCTGAACCAGCAAATCGCCTAAGCGAACTTTCTCCGGACGCGCCATAATTCTCCCCTGACATAGATGTTTCTGTGACTGATGTTTCTGTGACTCAGCTTTTGTAGAGCCGGAAGTTAGCTGTTTTTCACGATGGTGACAAGGACTTAGCGGGTATTTTTTATGTTTCACGTGATTCTGTATCAACCCGAGATTCCGCCGAATACCGGCAATGTCATCCGGCTGTGCGCCAATACCGGCTGTCATTTGCATTTGATCAAACCGCTCGGTTTCACGCTGGAGGACAAACAACTGGTTCGCGCCGGACTGGATTACCATGAGTTTGCGACGTTGCGCGTGCACGACACTTTGCCGGATTGCCTGTCGGCATTCGATACCGCACGCGTGTTTGCGCTCACCACCAAGGGTTCGCAACATTTTTACCAGCTGCGCTACCAGCCCGGGGACGCTTTTTTATTCGGCCCCGAGAGCCGCGGCCTGCCCGCCGAAGTGCTGGGCCAATTTGATGCCATGCAGCGCGTACGATTGCCGATGCTGCCGGACAACCGCAGCCTGAATTTATCCAATACCGTGGCAGTGGCGGTATTCGAGGCTTGGCGCCAGTGCGGGTTTGAAGGTGCGCTGGCCGGATCGGAGGAAAATGCAGCTGTCTGACATTCGGCCAGCCGTCGGCCCCGGGCAGCACCTGGTTCCGTGCCAACATCGCATCAAGGAGGATATATCATGATTTACCGGGGTAGCTGTCACTGTGGTCACATCGCTTTTGAAGTCGAGGGAGATTTGCACAGCGTGAAACAATGCAACTGCTCCATCTGCAGCAGACTGGGCGCATTGCGCTGGTTTGTGCCGCGAACCCGGGTGCGTTTCATCACACCGGAAAGCAA
Organism: uncultured Gallionella sp.; assembly: GCA_964499395.1. Classification (GTDB taxonomy): domain Bacteria; phylum Pseudomonadota; class Gammaproteobacteria; order Burkholderiales; family Gallionellaceae; genus Gallionella. Next base: position 2,474 of record CAZCKZ010000052.1, read on the forward strand.
CCTCTCC
>CAZCKZ010000052.1:2490-10194 GCA_964499395.1 uncultured Gallionella sp.
TCCACCTACCAGTTCGGCAAGAAAAGCATCAAACACCACTTCTGCGCGGTATGCGGTTGCGCGCCGATGGGCACCGGCTCGCACAACGGGGTTGAAATGTTCAGCATCAATGCGCGCTGCCTGGAGAATGTGGATCTGTCCGCGCTGAAGATCAAGCAGGTGGACGGGCGCAGCTTCTGACCGGCTATCGTCTGAGGAATATTTCCAGCAGATCATTCAGGAATCGCTGTCCGAGCCGGGTCGGGGCGATGTGCCGGTAATCCCTGAGCAATAGTCCGCGCCGCCCGGCTTCGTCCAGCTCGCGCTGGAGGCCGAGCAGGGAAAGACTGGTGCGCTCGCCGAACAGCGCACTGTCGAAGCCCTCGTTCAAACGCAGCGCATTCATCATGAATTCGAATCCGAGTTCGTCGCGGCTGACCTCCTGTTCTGTTTGTACCGGCTCGCCTTTTGCGACCTGCTGCATATACGCCTGCGGCTGTTTGTAGCGGGCCTGGCGTATGATCTTGCCGGGAAAACTCAGTTTGCTGTGCGCACCCGCACCTATGCCCAGGTAATCGCCGAACTGCCAGTAATTGAGATTGTGTCTTGCGCGCTGTTTCGGTAGCGCGAACGCGGAGGTCTCGTAGTGCTGATAACCTGCTGCGGCCAGCACTTCCTCGATGCGCTGCTGCATGTCGCTGCTTGCGTCGTCGTCCGGCAACGAAGGCGGATTGTGATGGAACAGCGTGTTGGGTTCCAGTGTCAGGTGATAACAGGACAGATGTTGCGGCGCGAAAGACAGCGCTGTCTGCACATCCTGCAACGCCTCATCGGGTGTTTGCTTTGGCAATGCGTACATCAGGTCGAAATTGAGATTGTCGAAATGCAGCTGCGCGATTTCAATTGCGCGCTTCGCTTCATCGGCAGTGTGGATGCGCCCCAGCGCCTGCAGATGCGTGTCGCTGAAACTCTGGATGCCCATCGACAGCCGGTTCACCCCCGCCTCGCGATAGGCCGCGAAGCGTCCCGCCTCCACCGTACCGGGATTTGCCTCCAGCGTGATCTCCGCGTCCAGGGCCAGCGGCAACAGCATGCGCACATTGCGCAGAATCTCCGCAACACTCTCGCCGCTCAGGAGGCTCGGCGTGCCGCCGCCGAAGAATACCGTATACACCTTGCGTCCCCAGACCAGCGGCAAGGCCGTCTCCATATCGCGGATCAATGCCACAACGTATTCATGTTCCGGCAGGGCGCCGCGCGGCTCATGCGAATTGAAATCGCAATACGGGCATTTGCGCACACACCACGGGATATGGATATACAGCGACAGCGGCGGCAGGGCCTGAAAATTCACGGCCTGCGATTCGAGGGCGACGGGTTGGAGCGGGTGTGTGGTCATGATCGATGAATTTCAGGATGGGCAAAATTGCCCAGCATTTTATTATCCGCGTGAATCCCGTGGGCATAACCAGCGACTTGGCTGGCGTTAACCAATGACTTGGTTGGCGTAGTTGGACAACCTAGTCAGATGGCTATGCATAGCTGTGCCAGCCTAGTCGAATGGCTAGCAGTTCCATCAGAAGATCCTGCCCACGCTACGCTTGCTTCAGCTTCTCAAGCAACATCCGCATTGCCTTGCCTCTATGGCTGATCGCGTGCTTTTCATCGCGCGACAGTTCCGCGCTCATCCTGTTGAGGGATGGCAGCCAGAACAGCGGGTCATAGCCGAAGCCGCCGTCGCCGCGTTCCCCGTGCGCGATTTCGCCGTGCCATTCGCCTTCCGCAATCAGCGGCTGCGGATCGTCGGCATGCTGCAGCAGCACCAGCACGCAGTAGTAGTGCGCGCGCCTGTCCTTCACGCCATGCATTTCCTGCAGCAGCTTTTCGTTGTTGCGCCGGTCCGATTTTGGCTCTCCCGCATAGCGCGCGGAATACACGCCGGGCGCACCGCCCAGCGCGGTGACGCAGATACCGGAATCATCGGCCAGCGCGGGCAATCCGCCCAAGCGGCTGACATGACGCGCTTTGGCGAGCGCATTCTCGATGAAGGTGACGTGCGGTTCCTCGGCTTCGTCTATGCCAAGCTGCGCCTGGGTCAGGACTTCGATGCCGAGCGGCTGCAGCAGAAACTGGAATTCGCGCAGCTTGCCCGGGTTGTTGGAGGCGATGACGAGTTTTTGCATAGTCAGGGAAAACTATTCACAACGATCGGAGAACACAACAGGGTATTGAAAAACGTAGCGAGAGTCGATCAGGCAAGGCGGAAGTCGACGAGAAAGTAGCCGCTCTGACACGGCGGGGTGAAACCCTCAGGTGCGGGAAGTGCGGCCTGCATCTGCTCCCGCCATCTGCTGGTTTCACCAGTAACGTGTCGCAGATGCGGTTTACACAAAGTTTATCGCTACGCGACCCCGCATTTTTCGCCGGCTTCCAACGCAGCATCATCGCCTCGCAGTAGTTTTGTGACACCCTGTTAATCCTTCTCCAGCACAGCCTTCTGCATCCCGATCAATTCTGTGATGCCGCTTTTCGCCAGTTCCAGCAGTTCATCCATCTCGGCGCGGGTGAAAGCGTGGCCTTCGGCAGTGCCCTGCACTTCGACGAAGTGCCCGTTGCCCAGCATCACCACATTCATGTCGGTATCGCATGCCGAGTCCTCGAGATAATCCAGATCCAACACCGGCTTGCCCTGGTAAATTCCGACAGAGACTGCGGCAACGAAATCCTTGAGCGGGGATTCGTTGATCAGCCCCTTGCCGAGCAGCAGCCTCACCGCGTCATAAAGCGCGACGAATGCGCCGGTGATGCTGGCAGTGCGGGTACCGCCATCGGCCTGGATAACGTCGCAATCGATCTGAATGGTGCGCTCGCCGAGTTTTTGCAAATCCACCACCGCGCGCAGGCTGCGCCCGATCAGGCGCTGAATTTCCTGCGTGCGTCCGGACTGCTTGCCTTTTGCCGCCTCACGGCCCATGCGCTCGCCCGTGGAGCGCGGCAGCATGCCGTATTCCGCGGTGATCCAGCCTTCGCCGCTGCCTCTTTTATGCGGCGGAACTTTTTCATCAATGCTGGCGGTACAAATGACTTTGGTGTCGCCACACTCTATCAGCACCGAGCCTTCGGCGTGTTTGGTGTAGTGGCGTGTAATACGTATTTGACGCAATTCGCTGGGCGATCTCTGACTGGGGCGCATATATGGTTTCTCGATAAAAAATGGATGGAAAAAATTCGGAATAGACTATGGAATTGCCAGTACATGGCTGACCGGCACGGCCGAAACGTGCCAGGTCTCATTTTCACCCCAACGCATCGCCAGGCCGGTGACGTTATCGGAGTGTCCGTCTTCGCGCTGCACCGCAGTTACAATCAGGTCATCCAGCACATCCGCAACGGACCCGGCGGCAAATGCTTCGACCAATTCCCGGTCGGCAAACGGCCCCCACAGGCCATCGCTGACGAGCAGCAACACATCACCGGATTGCAACACGATGGGTACACCGTGCTCCATATAGAACACATCCTCGATCCCGCCAAGACAGTGGGTAATATGGTTGCGTTTCGGATGGACGCGCGCCTCTTCGGCAGTAATCTGTCCGGACTCGACCCAATGCTGCACCACCGAGTGATCGTTGGTCCTGACCGCCATTTTGCCGTCGCGCAGCAGGTAAAGGCGCGAGTCTCCGGCGAAACCCCAGTACATCTTGCCATCTTGTATCAATGCTGCGACACAGGTCGTTCCGGGAAATCCGCCCATATCCTTGTCATGCGGAAGATTCATGATGCGGTCGTGTGCGTGCTGCATGGTTTCAAGGATGAATTTGTCAGGATCGGCAATACGCGGCGAGCAAGCCTTGCCAAACGATTCGACAAATGTTTCGATGGTCATGCCGGCCGCCAACTCCCCGTGCATATGCCCGCCCATGCCATCTGCCAGCACCAGCAACAAAGTATTGTTGCTGAAAACATAAGCGACACGATCCTGATTAAATCTGCGATTACCAATATGGCTGGCCTGGTGTATCGAAAAGTTCATGGTTATGGGAAAATTTTCACAGTACGTAATCGTAATATAATGTTTCGCTTCAGCACAGCCTTTTATTCGAAAGCTTCTTGCCATGATCCTCAGCATGACCGGCTACGCAACCGCCAGCGCGGAACTTGACAGCGGATCCCTGACGCTTGAACTCCGCGCGGTCAACCATCGTTATCTGGATATCCAGTTGCGTATGCCGGACGAATTGCGCGGCTTCGAGGGTATCCTGCGCGAAGCAATCGCTGCGCAATTGCAGCGCGGCAAGGTCGAATGCCGCATCAACTATGTGGCGCGATCGGCACAATGCGGCGCTGAACTGAACAGCACCCTGCTCCAGCAACTTGCCGCATGGAACAGCGAGGTGCGAACTACACTGCCCGATGCGCGCAGCCTGAGCGTGGCCGAGGTGCTGCGCTGGAACGGCCTGCTTGAAACGCCCACCGCTTCGGCAGACGAATTACGCGCCTCTTTGCTCGACTTGCTGCAAACCGTGCTGCAGGAATTTTCCGCTACACGCGCCCGGGAGGGTGAGAAACTCAAGGATTTTTTGTTGCAGCGCCTGGAAAAAATCGAAGCATTGCGCAATGGCGTGATGCCGCATGTGCCCGCCGCGATCGCTGCCTACGAACAAAAGCTCATTACACGCCTGCAGGATGCAATGCAGAATGCGGACGACGAGCGGGTTCGCCAGGAGATCACGCTGTTCGCCAGCAAGATTGATGTAGATGAAGAATTGTCCCGGCTTGCCAGTCACCTCTCCGAAATGCGCCGCATCCTCAGCCACGGCGGTGCGGTGGGAAAGCGGCTGGATTTCCTGATGCAGGAACTTAACCGCGAAGCCAACACACTGGGTTCGAAATCGGTCGATGCGGAAGTATCGCGCTGCGCGATGGAGATGAAGATACTCATCGAACAGATGCGCGAACAAATCCAGAATCTCGAGTAAATTCATTAGGAGCAATTCATGTCGGGAAACCTGTTCATCATCAGCGCGCCATCCGGTGCCGGCAAGACCAGTTTGGTACAGTCACTTCTGAGCCGCGACCCGCACATCGACTTGTCTGTCTCATATACCACGCGCGAACCCCGCAGCGGAGAACAAAACGGCAAGGACTATCACTTTGTCAGCCGCGATACTTTCCTCGCGATGGCGAAACGCGGCGAGTTTCTCGAAAGCGCTGAAGTCTATGGAAACCTGTACGGAACTTCGCAAATCTGGATCGGCAAGGAAATCGCCAAGGGGCGGGATATATTGATGGAGATCGACTGGCAGGGCGCAGCGCAAGTACGGCGTTTGTTTCCAGATTGCATCAGCATTTTCATTCTGCCGCCATCCGTTGCGGCGCTGGAGCAGCGCCTGAAGGGGCGCGGCAAGGATAGCGATGCGGTAATCGCGAAACGCATGGCGGCGGTACGCGAAGATGTCTCGCACGTCGCTGAATTCAATTATGTTATTATCAACGACAACCTGAACGATGCGTTGCAGGAACTCGGTGCAGTGGTGCTTTCCGCCCGGCTGCGTTGCGCCAAGCAACTGTCACGACACCAGGCCTTAATCAATCAGTTACAAAAACCGGAGTAAATCATGGCACGTATTACCGTCGAAGAATGTCTCGAACAAATCCCGAACCGCTTTGAGTTGACACTGGTCGCGGCCTATCGCGCCCGTCAATTGTCCAATGGCGCGGCCCATCTGGTGGAAAACAGCAAGGACAAACCCACCGTTGTCGCACTGCGCGAAATCAGCGAGGGCAAGGTCGGAAAGGAAATTCTCAATCGCGGGCAGGCTTGATCCTGGCTGGATATAATTACAATGATCCAGGATTAGCAGAAAAAATGCATGACCGACGCAGATTCATTAATAGAGGAACTCTCCGCCTATCTTAAACCGAAGGATGTCGAACACGTCCGCGTAGCGATAGAATTCAGCCGTGCGGCGCATCAGGGACAGATGCGCCAGTCCGGCGATCCGTACATCTCCCACCCGATTGCCGTCGCCCGCATCCTGACCCCGCTGCACATCGATGCGCAGGCCATCATCGCCGCGCTGTTGCACGATGTGGTCGAAGACACCGACGTCACTACCGATGATGTCGCGGAAAAATTCGGCAAGCCGGTTGCCGAACTGGTCGACGGTCTGAGCAAACTGGACCGGATCCGTTTCGAGACGCGCGAAGATGCCCAAGCCGAAAATTTCCGCAAGATGCTGCTGGCGATGGCCCGCGATGTGCGTGTCATCCTCATCAAGCTGGCCGACCGCCTGCACAATATGCGCACGCTCGATTCCATGGCTGTCGACAAACGCGAACGCATCGCTCGCGAAACCATGGAAATCTACGCGCCCATCGCCAATCGGCTCGGCCTGAACGATCTCCACCACGAACTGCAGGATCTGAGCTTTAAATACCTGCATCCGAATCGCTACGCGGTGCTGTCAAAAGCCCTGCAAGTGGCACGCGGCAACCGCCGCGAAGTGGTCGGGAAAATACTTGAAACAATACGGCAAAAGCTTGCCGAGCATCATATCGAAGCGGACGTCACCGGCAGGGAAAAGGACATCTACAGCATCTACCGCAAGATGCAGAGCAAGTCGCTGGCTTTCGCCGAGGTGCTGGATATCTATGGTTTTCGGGTATTGGTAAATGATTTTGATTCCTGTTATGTGGCTCTTGGCGTGCTGCATGGTTTATACAAACCGATACCCGGCAAGTTCAAGGACTACATCGCCATTCCGAAAGTGAACGGCTATCAATCGATACACACCACACTATTCGGACCTTTTGGCACGCCCATCGAGATTCAGATACGCACCCATGAAATGCACAGGATCGCCGAGGCCGGAGTCGCCTCGCACTGGCTTTACAAAAGCGGACATGATTCGATCAACGATCTGCACAAGAAGACACACCAGTGGTTGCAGGAACTGTTGGAAAGTCTGAGCCAGAGCAGCGACTCATCAGAATTCCTGGAACATCTAAAGGTAGACCTGTTTCCCGATGAGGTTTATGTGTTCACGCCCAAGGGCAGGATACTCTCGCTTCCGCGCGGCGCGACCGGGGTGGACTTTGCCTACAGCGTGCACACCGACATCGGCAATCGCTGCATCGCGGTCAAGGTGAACCATGAACTTGTACCGTTGCGCAGCGAACTCAAGAACGGCGACCGTGTTGAAGTGATCACCGCCGCGCACGCCAAACCCAATCCGGCCTGGCTCGGCTATGTTGCCACCAGCAAGGCGCGCAGCCAGATACGGCATTTCCTCAAAACCATGCAGTCGGGTGAATCTGCGCAGCTCGGCGAACGGCTCCTCAACCAGGCATTACAGGCGTTGGGCGTCAAACCGCAGGACATGGACGAAGCGCACTGGAACAAGCTGCTGAAAGATACCGGGGTAAAATCACGCCAGGATATTCTTGCGGACATCGGTTTGGGGCGGCGCCTCAACATGGTGGTAGCCCGCCAATTGGCCAGCATTGGCGAATCGGTTGCCAACGAAACGGCGTCCAATCCGGTCATCACCATACAGGGTACCGAGGGCATGGCGGTGCAGTTCGCCACGTGTTGCCGTCCGATTCCGGGAGATCCGATCGTCGGCGTGATCAAGAGCGGACAGGGCCTGCTGGTGCATACCCACGATTGCCCGACACTGCGTCGCGGGCGCAGCAGCGGCGAGCAATGGCTGGATGTGGCAT